>VRUH01000016.1:33133-70529 GCA_019456185.1 Candidatus Glassbacteria bacterium
GTTGACGGCGTAACTGTCCGCAACTACACCGCCGACCCGTTCCGCACCGGTACTTTCTGGGTCTGGACGAGCGAGGACGGCCAGTTGAGTGAAGATACCACCCCGATGGAGTTTTCCACCAGCTCGGTGGAGCAGGTGGATATTATTACCGGTGGCTTCCAGGCCGAATACGGTAACGCCCAGAGCGGTATCATCAATATCGTGACCAAGGAAGGCGGGCCGGACCTCAGGGGTAATATGCGCTGGACAACCGACGAGGTTAATCCGCGCACCTCCGATTACGGCTACAACCAGTTGAATACCAGTGTTGGCGGCCCGGTGCCGCTAATCTCTAACTTCCACTTCCATCTTTCAGGTGAACTGCAGGGAATGGAAGACCTGAGTCCCACTCACGCCGACGAGGGTTTCCGCGGCGTTAACCAGGAATTTGTCGACCGGCTGAACTGGGCGGTGCGTAACGATCAACAAGTTTACGGTGATCCCGAGTGGTGGATAAACGCGGGATATGACGAGGCTCGTCCGGCATTCACTCTCGAGGAGATGCAGTTCGCCCGCGAGGTCTGGGCCGAGAGGATGGGCGAGGAGTTTTTCTCCGGCCATCCGTGGGTTTCACAGGGACTCTACAATCCCACTAACCCGGTGCGGATTCCGGATAACTGGCAGGACCGGATGCTCTTCAGCGGCAAGCTGACATATTCGCCGGTCCGCGGTCTGAAACTGTTGCTGACTGAAAACTTTTCGCGCACTCAGCGCCAGTGGCCCTCTGAAAGCGATCCGTACTGGCGCCAGGGCTGGGTGACTCCGGATATGCTGGGAAACCGCATGTGGTCCACCCTCAAGGGCGACATTATTTCCGGTCCCGACACTTTCGCTTACGTCCCGATCGGGCTCGGCCGCCGCACGCGCACCGCCACGTTCATGGGCGGAGTGAACTGGGATTTCTACCAGAGCTCGGAGCGCAGCGCCTCGGTGCAGGTGCGCTACATGGACATGAGGACCCAGGATATCAACACCTCGAACATCAAGGAGAACTGGCAGCGCGACCCCCAGTTCCTCTCTTTCAACCTCCACGACATCCCGTTCATGGTCGAGACGTACCCGGGCAGGGACCACATAGCCAACCCCGAGGACGCGGCATGGTACTATACCGACGGTACGGGAGTCTGGAACCGCGAGCACATGTACTGGACGCCGTTCGGTTACTCCGACGAGTCGCAGCTCTATTACCTGAATTACAGGTACCTGCGGGAAGAGCAGCAGAACCTGAAACTGGATTTCGAGTTCCAGATCGACCGTTATAACCGGATGAAGTTTGGTTTTCAGGGAATAATCTTCGACAACAACATGTTCCAGGTCCGCCAGTCGCCCAGGCGGTTGGACAATGAGTTCGACTACAGGCCGCGCATTATGGCCCTTTATGTGCAGAACCGTACGGACCTCGGCGACTTCGTGTTCGACTACGGACTGCGCTGGGATCAGTTCCAGCCGCGCGACAACTGGGCTTTCCGCAACAACGACCAGTACGGCGAACGTTACTTCCCCGAGAACCAGAGCGAGATTTCGCCCCGGTTCAACGTGGCGTTCCCGGTTACCGACAAGGCCCAGTTCCGCTTCAGCTACGGTGTGTTCACCCAGCTGCCCAGCTTCGCCTACATCTTCAGCGGGTCCAATCCCGGCGGACTGGGTTACTCCAGGACGGACGCTTTCGAGGCTGGAACGAGTTACCTGCTCTCCGACGACATGGTCGTGGATATAACCGGCTATTACCGCGATGCTGACGGCAACGTGTCTCAGGGCTCGTTCTTCCGCGACTATACCCAGGAAGTCACCAACCGCTGGGTGCGCGGTATCCAGGGAGCCTGGACAAACAGCGACCGCAGCAACATCAAGGGATTCGACGCCACGCTGCGCAAGCGTTTCAGCAACAACTACTCGCTGAACCTGATCTACACCATGCAGTTCTCCAGGACAAGCGGGTCGAGCTACCAGGCGTCCACGGACGACGAGCTGCGGCCCTCCCGCGAGGACAGGACTCACCAGCTGTCGGCTCATTTCAGCTATATGACCAACGACGACGTGTTCGCCGGGACCTGGGCCAACAAGGTGTTCAAGAATCTCAGGGCTTACCTGCTGCCGAGCGTGTCGAGCGGCAAGCCCACCGGTGTCTATGTTCCCTATAGACCTATAAGCGGCGGGAGCCTCAACCGCCTGCGCGGACGCTGGGATTACAACATCGACCTCAGGCTCAACAAGGAATTCAACCTTGCGGGCAGGAACAGGATCAGCGTGTTCACGGAGATCTACAACCTGACCAACCGCAAGCTGCCGCAGCGGTATCCCAGCGGTTATTCTTTCCAGGGTTACCGGTACGTGACCGGTGGTGTGGTATACGAGTGGGACACTGCTCCGACCAACGCGAAATTTCTGTTCACTCGTGATTTCGACGGGGACGGTGTGCTCACCATCGATGAAGCGGCCAGGGGAGCAATTGCCGACGCCTTCGCCAGGGGAACCGACAACTGGAGGAGCTGGGGCAGGGCGCGCCAGATCAGGAGCGGTATCGAGTTCAGTTTCTGATCCTGACTCGGACAATTGTACAACTGTACGTCTCTTTTGAATCGACGGGAGAAAGATTATGTTGAAAACCAGCAGAATATTTTTCACCCTGGCCGCTGTTGCCCTGGTGCTGGGTCTGGCCACCGATGGCCTGGCTCTGCAGAGCAGGGACAGAATATCTCAGGGCAACAACTTCGGCTTACACATGAGGCTCGGCTCGACAGTTTTCGCGGGCACGAGTGAATATCCTCGCGGGTCGGGGAATATCATCCCGACTTTCGAGGGTGGATGGGGACACTTCCTGGCCGTAGCCAGGGATATCGACGGCGATGGTTACGCCGAAGATACCCTCTATGGCCGCAGCCGCGGTCGTACCGTTGGCGGCCGGCGGGGTACCCTGGAATCCATGGACCTCGTATTGGAAGGTGTCGCCGCCGGCCACCGCATGGACCAGTGGATGAGTCGTGTCGAGAACAACGAGGTCTGGAGTTCCCTGGACCCCGACAACCTCGCCCGCTGGCCGGCCGAGTTCCGTGACGGGCATTCCGCAGGCGGCGAGCCGATCATGTTCGGACGCGAGACGATGGGCGCCATGCATTCGGATGCCTGGAACATCAGTTACCACCGCTCGGTCCCGCCCACCGGCGTGTCGCTGGAATACCAGTTCTATTTCCTGGATTTCGGCGAGAGCAACGACCTCGCTTTCGGGCACCTGTTCATCCGCAACATGAGCGAATACCTCAAGTACAATAACAACTCAGATTTCGTCGCTCAGGTGGCGAGTACTCCCGACGGACAGGTCTGGGACAGCTTCGCGCTGATGTATGTCGAAAACTATTTCGGCATCGGCTTCAGCACGGTGAGCATGGATGAAGGCTGGGCCTTCCATCCCGCCCGCGTGATCAAGTGCATGGTTGACCAGAACGGTCTGGAGAGCGGGTTCACCAATGGCGGTATGGCTTTCATTATCGGCTACACTCCGCTGAAGAACATGGAGTTCAATGGTGATACCACCTACCTGTCCAATACCACCAACTTCCGCTGGAGCGCCGATTTCGGTATCTCGACGGCACAGGACATGGGCACGCGCTCGGACCCCGGCCATACTTTCCGCTGGGCCACCTGCCTGCAGCCCGACGGGAGCGAGCGGGACATCTCCGACTTTTACGGCGACGAGATCAGCCCTTACACCGGCCGCCGGCTTTCCGGCAACCCCGGTGTGATCGTGCCCTCCGACGACCGCTACAACCAGTGGTTGTGGGGCCGCCAGGGCCGGATCAATTACCACGCCTGGAGCGGACTGCACCAGTTCGGCCCGCGGGATACGACCTTCACCGATTTCGCGATCATGGCCGCTTATCCGACCAACCCGCCGCTGGTGATGTTGCCTAACGACATCGCCAACATCGACGATCCGAACATGCAGGTCCAGCTCGTTCCCCTGGAGAGGATGCAGGACGTGGCCCAGATCGTTTACGGCGGCGCCTACATCCTGCCGCAGACGCCGATTCCGCCCCCGATGACAGTCGTGCCGGGCGACCGCCAGGTGACTATCACCTGGAGCAACGTCAACCTCAACACTCCGGATCAGTATTACTACTTCATCCAGGAAAATCCTGAAGTCGATCCCAACGGTGTATACCGCGAGTACGATTTCGAGGGCTTCCGGCTCTACCGCAGCTACGTGGGACCCAGCGACGCCCATGCGGAGATGCTCTGGGAGGGTTCGATCGGCGGCGGTAACCTCGGTTTCAGCTACCTCGACACCAGTGAGAAAGACGATCCTTACTACCGGCTGCGTAACGGAATTAAGGTCTGGTACGCGCTGGTGCCGTTCGACCGGAACAACGATCCGGCTACGGGCGAATCGTTCAGCCTGCCCGATCCGGATCAGTCCAAGACCTGGAACAGGACGTTCCCGCCCAATTACTTCACGGTCCGGCCCCGTTCCGACGCGAGCAACTTCAGGCCCGCCGAGGTCAAGAGCTTCAGCTACAACGGCAGCGGCGGCAGCGTTACCGCCAGCGATTTGCCGGAAGTGACACTGACCGGCGCGGACGGTGTGCTGACCCAGGCCCCGGTTTACCTGACGCCCAAGCTTACTGATGTCGTTGTGGTTCCGGTGCTTGACGAGAAAATGACCTCAGACTTTACGACTTTTCTGGCGATCACCGATATGGGACCGAACGGCGAGAGGGCTGGAAGAAGAACCGCGGCGCTGGTCGATGAATCGGGAAATCTGGCTTCCGGGGAGAAGCAGTTCATCGTCCGCCACTACGGCGACTGGAGTGACGGTAAAGTATCGTTTGCCGGTGACATGAGTGCAGATGGAGCCACCTACGAGGTGCAAGGCACGTTCGACTCCCGTTACAGACGGGGCGCGGGCACGTTCCAAGTCCAGCTGGATGTGAGCGGCGCCTCCGGTTCCGACATCCAGATAATGGGCGGAACATGGGGTTTCGACACAAGAGGAACGGTCTATAATACCAACGGTACCTGGCACGCCTTTACCCGCACCGGCCGCTACGAGATATCGTTGCAGGCCTCCGGCAGCAGCGTCTCGGTCAGCTCGGTTAACGAGACTGTCCGTGGAGCTTCCCTGGGGTTCACCCCGTATCTGGACGAGGAAGGCTGGGGCTTCGTACCCACGGATCTTTCACCTCGTGATATTACTCAGGATATGGGAGCAACTTATCCCGGTTACAAGAACGTGGAGCCGCCCCAGTCGACACGTTCACTGTTGCTGGTGCAGTCAGTGGATACGGATGGCGTAGAGGAAATCAATCTCTATGTGGGTGGTGTATTCTTGAACTTCTCGAGTATCACCGCGGTGCCGAGCGGCGCGATGACGTTAATCACCGCATACGGTGACTGGAACGACGACGACGACGAGTTCACCCAGCAGCCCGGTCCAGCTTTCCTGGGCGACAAGTGGAAGATCGAGGTCAAGGGCAGCACCATGAATCTCGAGGATATCGAGCTGTCGAAGATCCGGGTTGTGCCGAACCCCTATATCGCCACTTCGATGCTCGACCAGTCGGGCGGCAACCGCAGGATCGATTTCGTCAACCTGCCTGACCGCTGCACGATTCGGATCTACTCGCTGGGCGGCAACCTGGTCAACGTGCTGAACCATATCGGTTCCGGCCGGACCGGTTGGGGCAACTTCACCGACCTGGATAACATCCAGCCGGACAACACCCCGCTGGTGTTCACAGGCTACGACAACCACTCGGGTACCGAGGCCTGGAACATGAAGAACCGTTTCGGGCAGACCGTAGCCAGCGGACTGTATTTTTACCACGTGACGGACGAACGGGGAGAAACGCACACGGGTAAGTTCTACATCGTCAACTGATGCAGACGCGGTGTGACATGCTTACTCGGAAATTGTTCCTCCCATTCAAGAGTATATGGAGGTTAGTTATGTTGAGAAAGATGGCATTAAGAGCCATAACGACCGCTGGCGTACTCCTCGCGTTCGTCGCCTTGCCTCTGCTGGGACAGGGTATCGAGCGTAAGGAATACACCGGTCTGGACAAGTATCCCACGCAGGGACGCCAGGACGCCAGCAGTTCGGTGGGTGTCCGTGCTGCGGAGTTCCTGACCATCCCGGTCGGGGCGCGCGGAATCGGTATGGGCGGCGCCTGCTCGGCTGTGCTTGACGACATTTCCGCAATCTGGTGGAACCCGGCCGGCCTGGGCCTGATGGACCAGCGCGAGGTGATGCTGACGGTTGTGGACTACACCTTGGACCTGTCCTACAGCTATGCCGCCTTCGCAACGCCGATCGCCGACAACGTGATGACCATCGGCGTGTTCGCCGGCTATCTGGATGTTCCTGATGAGGAAATCACAACCATTACCAACCCCAACGGGACGGGTAGTTTCTACAACGCGTTCGATTTCCAGATGGGCGTCAGCTTTGCTTACAACCTGTCGGACCGGTTCGTGGCCGGGATGAACGTTAAGTACATCCATCAGGACTTCTTCCAGAACATCGCCGGTAACGCGTTCGGCATCGACGCCGGTGCGATTTACCACACCGAGTTGGCCGACAGGGAAATCCGCTTCAGCTTCGCGATCCAGAACCTCGGCACCAACATCACCATGAAGGGTGAGACGCTGAGGATCGGTGTCGGGCCAGAGGCGCTTGGCGGCGGCGTGCCCGATGGATACGGGGACTATTCCACCGATCCCTTCGCAATAGCGACCCGTTCCGACCGCGATGCTTTCCGCGCGACGCACACCTACCGTCTGCCGACCACGGTGAAAATCGCGCTGGCCTATAACCTCTACACCGGCGAGGCCGCCAACTGGCTGGCCAGCGCCGAGGTCTGGCGAAACAGCAACATCCCGATCAGCTACACCGTCGGCACGGAGCTGAACTACAATTTCACTCCGTTCCTCTCCGGTGCGTTCAGGACGGGCTGGATGATCCAGACCGACGAGTTCACCGCCAGCCAGGACGCCCTGGGTTACGACTACCTGGGCGAGGACCCCACCTGGCGCGGACTGAGCTTCGGCGGCGGTATCAAGCAGATCTTCGGCAGCAGGGCGGTCAGTTTCAACTACGCCTACCAGAACAAGGGCCGCCTGACCGCCGACAACTTCTTCAGCCTCCAGTTCGGGTTCTAAGTCCCGTTCTGATTCGAAGCGAAGAAGCGTAATAAAAACCCCCGGTCTCGGACATCGAGACCGGGGGTTTTTCTTGCTAGCTCTGTTGAGCTGAATTTTACTGCGGGATTTCCACCTCGCGCCTCGCCTCGGCAGCGCGGTAGATCGTGTCGATCAGCAGCCCCGTCCTGCGCGCCTCCTCGCCGCTGACCGCCGGATCGCGGCCGGTGCGCACAGCTTCGCAGAAATCGGCGATAATGGCTTCATGGCCGCTGGTGTCTGTCACGGCCGCGCCGCCCGCGCCGGCGCCGCTATGGATAGCCTCGGCGCTCCTCACTTCCGGCCGGTCAACACCCTCCACGTCCCAGCGTTCGATCTCGTCGTTGATTGTCAGCACCGATCCCCGCTCTGTGTGAATCTCGAGCCGGACAGGGTAGCCGGGGCTGGTAACCGTGCTGGCGACTATCGTGCCGATCATCCCGCCGGGCCAGACCAGAATCGCGGCCCCGTGGTCCTCGACCTCGATCCCCGTGTGCGCCAGCAAGCCGGTTACGGCCTGTACTCTGGCGGGAAGGCCGAAAAACCAGGTGATCGTGTCCACGTTGTGGCTGGCCTGCTGGATGAACGGCCCGCCCCCGTCGACAGCCCTGGTTCCGCGCCAGGCTCCGCTGTCGTAGTAATCCTGCCCGCGCAGGAATTTGACACTCAGGTCGGCAGCGTAGAGCTTGCCCAGCGCACCGCTGTCGAGCAGTTGTTTCATCGCGATATTGGCCGGACTCATCCTCCGCTGGAAGGCCACGCCCAGCCGGACCCCTGCCCGGCGGCAGGCGGCGATCATCCCGTCCATCTTATCCAGGGTCACATCCAGCGGTTTCTCGGTCAGTACGTGCTTGCCCAGCGCGGCTGCGGCCAGCGTGTCGCGGTGATGGAGGCCGTTGGGCGTGGCGAGCATCACGGCGTCGTAGCCGGTTTCCAGCGCCTCCAGGCTGTCCGCCGACTCCCCGAGGGAGTGCTCGGCTGCGTATTCGGCCGCCCGGCCCGCATCGCGGCTGACCACGCCGACGATTTCAGCCTGGGCAACTTTCGAGGTGGCGGCAACATAGGTGCCCGCGATATTGCCTGTGCCGACCAGAACGAATTTTACGGGTTCCATCCACGAGACTCCTTAGCAGTTGGCTTGGAAAAATGAAAAAAGCGGATTCAGACCAGGGACACGCGTTCTTTTGCCGCCGCGGCTGCCGCATCGATCGTGTAGCGGACGTTCAGCACGGGCTGATCGTCGTACTTGGGAAACATGCCGACCACCACGCAGTCGGTGGGCTTGATCCTGGCGAACGCCCACTTGAACATGTCGGCCACTTCCTGCTGGGAATCCGCCTTGCGGCTGCAGGCAAGGATCTTGTAAGCCAGGCACATGCGGGGGGTCTGCTGGATAAATTTACAGATCCGCGGCGGGTCGTCGGGAAGGAACTCCTCCTCCTCGAATTTGCCGGTCACCACCGCGCTTTCGCGGGGATTGCGGGCGAGATTGTAAAAGGGAGTCATATAAAAATCCAGGTCCCAGTCTTTGCTCTCCACGTAATCGAATATCTCCGGAATATGGGCCGCCATCCCCACCTGCACACCGGTGTCCCGCATGGTTTTGAGGTAATCCCGCACGTAGTCGATCCGTCCCTCGCGCCAGTACTTGTCAGTCTCGGTGCCGTGGAAATAGATCCCCTGCGCTCCGAAAGCGGCGATCATTTTGATGTTATGATGAATGTCGCTCATCTCGCTGGCGGTCTGGGCGATAAACTGGATATCCTCGCCCCGACGGCGCATCAGCTCCAGGCAGTGAAAGATGCGGTGGTAGTCGCCACGGCCCTGGAAAGTGTTGATCCCGGCCCCTTTGCAGCGGATCAGGGTTTCCACGATGCGCTCAGGGGTGAAATACTGCTCCATCTCCCGGTTCATGTCCTCAGAATAATGGCTGTTCCAGACAAACGGATTTCCACCCACAATCAACCGGGTCACCCGGTGCGGGCCGAACTGCACCGTGGGCAGCCTGTCGGTTTGCTTGTTATCGCTCATGGCCTGTCGTCTCCATCCGGTCTCCGTGTATTTCCGGCCGTTCCGGCTGTTTCCCTGATTGGAGCCGAGACTCCGGCAGTGCTATCCGTTCCCGTCCGCAGGCTCCACGTGGACAGTGACGTCGTAAATGTTTCCCAGCTCTGCACCGACAGCCTTTTCCACCGCGCTGGCGATCCGGTGGCCCTCGTGGACCGTCAGGTCAGGATCGACCTTGATGTGGAAGTCGGCGATTATCTGGCCGCCCAGATACCGCGCCCTGACCTTGTGAATCCCGCTCACTCCGCCCTGGGCCAGGGAGACTTCCCGTATCCGCCCGATCACATCCGCGTCCGGCGCGGTGTCGATAATCCCATGAAAGGCAGTCCAGGCGATATTGACCCCGATCTTGCCGACCAGGATGGAAACCCCTATCGAGGCCAGAGGGTCGAGGACCACCAGCGACTGATGCAGACGGGCCAGCGCAATCGCCGCCATGGCGAACAGGGAGGTCAGCGCATCGCTGCGGTGGTGCCAGGCGTTGGCCACCAGAGCGCCGCTTTCCAGTTTTCTGCCCACCTTGAGCGTGGCGCGAAACAGCCATTCCTTGGCCAGGATGCTCACGCAGGCCACGACCAGTGTCAGCAGCGACGGTGAAGCGACAGTCCCTCCGCCCAGGGCCCTCAGCGCCGAGACTACCATCCAGCCCGCGAATGCGACCAGCAGGCCGCCGGTAATCATCTCCGCTACTGTTTCTATTTTCTTGTGCCCGTACGGATGGCTGGCGTCGTAAGGCTGGTTGCCGTAATAAAGTCCCAGCGCAACCACCGCGTCCGTGACCAGGTCGCTCAACGAATGCAGCCCGTCGGCCACCAGCACCCGGCTGTTGCCGTAGATGCCCGCAGCCACTTTTGCCGCCGAGAGCACGACATTGACCGCCGCGCTCACCGCCGATATTTTCAGTCCTGACGACAGGTGGCTGTCACGCTCCTGATCACCCCCCATCTTCCTCAACCTTCCATGTCAGCGTGGTAATGAACAAAGATTATCCATTTACCTGCCAGCACCGCCGGGAAGCCGTTGGCCGGTTTGCGAAATGGCAGGAAAACCGGCGCGCCCCGGCACTCATTAAAATGCCGGAAAAACGGCTGTTAGTCAAGGGATGGCGGTTTGGAGAGATGAATCCGCGACCGTGGAAAAACTTTCAGCCCTGTGAAAGCGCGGTCCTGGAACCGCTTTCATGAACCGCGCGGAGGCGGAAGACACCGGCTGCGGCAAGCAGCAGGATGAGCGCCAGGCTGTAAAATATCCAGCCCATGCCCCACATGTCGCCGATCCAGCCGCAGACAGGAGCCGCCAACGCGCCGACTCCGAGGTTGAGGCCGAACTTGACCCCGTAACTGGTACTGCGCCATGCCGGGGGAGTGGCGCGGGCCAGCATCTGGTTTTCGAGCGGCTGTCCGGAAAAGAAGAAAAAGAAGAAGATACACATCCCCAGGATCAGCGGCCAACCGCCGAACATGGCAGCTATCAGCAGCATAGGCGCGTAGACCGGCACAACCCAGTTGTAGAGCTTGAACGGGTCGACCTTGTCCGAAAGATGGCCGCCCCACATCTGGCCCAGCCCGCCGATAGTCAGGGCGATTGAGGCGAACAGACCACCGGCCACGACCGCGCTCAGCGACTCGACCTCGAACCGCTCGCCGATAAACTTGGGCAGATAGGTCATGACTCCGCGGTAGACGAAGCCGAGGACGATCATGATCCCGTAAAGCCAGAGCAATGTCCGGCGCGTGGAGGCCTCGATCGTGGGCCGAACTTTGTTGCCGTGCTCATCGATCTCGTGATGGGCGATCCTGATCGGGAAGAACAGCATCGCCACGCCGCAGAGCAGGCTCAAAACCGCGGGTAGAGCGAACGCCGTTTTCCAGCCGAACCTGACGCCCAGGAAACCGGCCAGGAACGGGCTGATCGCCAGGCCGACGCTGCCGAAAATGCCGTGGATCCCCATCACCAGGCCCTTGCGTCGCACACCCATCGAGATCAGTCCCAGCCCCGAAGGGTGGTAGAGGCTGAGAAACAGTCCAAGCGCGGCCAGGGAGCCGGCGAGCTGCCAGACGGAATTGGAGATCGAGGCCAACAGGCAGCTGAGGGCCGAACCGAAAAAGAAAAGCAGGAAAATCCGGTAACTGTCCCAGCGGTCGGAGAGGAAGCCGGCGGGAAAACTGCCCGCACCGAGCATAACGAGACCGGGAAACACCAGCACTCCGGCCTGAGCCAGACTGAGATCGAACTCCAGCAGCAGCAGAGGCAGGATACCGGCGTAGATCAGCTCCATGACGTGCATCATCCCGTGGCCGATACTGGTAAGCCAGATCACCCGCCGCTCGTAGGGATAGTCTCCGTTGGCGGTATCACCGTTATTCGAGGCGGTCTCGTCCAGAGGATTTGCTGTGATTTCCACACTCATCGAAAATGGATGGTCCGTTCAATCAGGGTGCTAAAAAGTCAGGTAAACACCGATTCTCGCCTGGACGATATCCGTGGCCGTACGAACCGTACCGTAGCGGATCGTGGCGTTTTCGAGCCGCTCTATGGAGCCTTTTTTCAGATATTCGGCCTCGCCGCCTTTGACATAGCTGAGCTTGATATCCAGCAGGGCCTCGCGAAGGTCCACCGCCGGAACGGAATCCTTGCTCTGCCAGAGACGTATTTTCAGTCCACCGCCGAAGCCGAAATTGTAGGTGTAGTCGTTGAAATTGGTGCTTTCGGCAATCGGCACGGAGGGCAGGCTGCGGTTTTCGATCTTCGTCTTGGTCGCGATATAAGTCAGCCCGCCATAAACCTCGGCATACGGACGGAACGGGCCGTTGCGGAGGCCGACAGAAATGCCCGGACTGAAATGTATCAGGTAGTTGTCGGTAATCACGTCCACGAAGACGTCGGGGATAGTATAGCTGAACGGTTCCACCCGACGTTCGCGGCCGTAATTGAGGTAGTTGACATCCAGAAAGACAGTGGCCTTGGCAGGGGAAACCTCGCCAAAGCTCCAGCCCACCCGTCCGCCGCCACCCCAGGCGAAATCGACCTCATCCTGGAAATCGCCCGAGGGCCAGCCGAGTGAGAGACCGAGACCGGCTTCCAGACGGGCGGAAGCAGGCGAGGGAATCAGCAGAACCGCCAGCACCAAGATCAATAACCCGCGCATCGTGTGCTCCCCAAAGATTAAAGGTTATCGTGCAAGAAAGTCCGCGACAGCGCTGAAGCTGTGCGTGAAGTGCACCAATATAGACAATTCATGGATTATTACAAGGTTTGGGGGCTAGGCCCGGGCCGTGACAGGCCCGGGTTCGCAATGCGAGTCAAAGGCGCATGTTGTTCTGTGTCAATAGTCTGCGGGTCAGCCAGTCAATAAAGCGGGCGGTGGAAATGTTGATCCCGATCTTGCAGTTGGGCGGCTTGCTCTCATCCACTACCGTGAAGCCCTCATCGGTAACGCGTACATGGGCCCGGCGGAGTTGGACGAACTCGTCGGTGAATGCCATCGCTACCGCCACCGGGTCGAACAGGGTGGGGTCGCGTCCCTCGGGATTGGGGAGCGACCACAGGGTATAGAGCGCCGAGATCGCGTCGGTAAGCGGCGAGTTGCGGTAAAGCAGTTGGAGGCGGCGGTCCCTGTCGAACTTGACCATGGTGGTGACATCGAGTCCGGCCAGGGTGATCGGCACGCCGCTGGTCATGAACAGTTGCGCGCTCTCCACATCGGCGCGGACATTCCACTCGGCGCTGGGCCGCGGTCCGCGGTCATAGCCCATGTAAAACGAGCCGAACATCGAGTACACTTCCCTGACCAGTTTCCAGGCCCCGGGGTCCTTGCGGATCACATCGCCCAGATTCGTTACCGGCCCTACGCTGATAATCGTTATCTGATGGGGGTACTTTTTGAGCAAGCGGATGATGAAATCCGCCGCGGACTCATCAAGCGGGCGGCAGCGGTCGAACCCGTCGCCCCAGTTGATCTGGAGCGGACGGTTATCCCCGAGTCTGGTGGCCCTGCCAACCGCCACCGGGATCGTGTCCTGTCCGGCCTCCCACAGCATCCGGCAGCTCACTCTTCCCCGTCCCTCGGTGGGTCCGTCGCCCACCGTGATCCCCAGCACCTCGAACTCCGGGCTGATCTGGACCAGCGCGTGGGCGAACGCATCGTCGATATCGCCGCCGAGGTCCGTGTCGAAGATGATTTTTTTGGCCGCCCGGGCGCTGCCGCTGAACAGCAGCAGGGCCGCGAGCAGCACGGCTGCTTTGAGCCTGATCATCGGTCCTCCGTTTTCTCAGAGCCACTTGTCGAAAAATTTCACGAGTTCCTCGAACATCGGCCGGGTAAACGAATGCTTGCCCGGCGGGCGAAAGGCAACCAAAGCATCAGGCACACCGGCCTGTTTGTACACGGGACGGACTTTCTCCAGCAACTCGCTCACTCCCTCTTTCGGCATCCCGATATCGTCCAGCGGCGCGGCGATGAAGTACGGCCGCGGGGACTGGGAGGCCACCAGTTCCGGCATGTCGAAATGCTGCAGGATACGGGGGAGCCACCAGTAATGGCCGTGGTAACCGGGCGTGCCGATCTCGAGCATGTGCCGCAGCGTGCCGATGCCGCCGCAGAGGGGCGCGGCCACCGCGAACCGCCGGTCGACTGCCGTAGTATAGAACGTGGTGATCCCGCCGAAACTCATGCCCGTGCAGCCGATCCGCTGCGGATCGACATCTTCCAGCCCGGCCAGATAGGTGAGCGCCTGGCGGATCTCGTAGGTGTGGATCCCCTGACTGGTGAATCCACGGATAAGAGCGGCCTTGCTTTGCTTATCGCCGGTGCGGCCGCGGTCACCCAGGCCCCGCTGGGTCATCGCCAGGGTCACATAGCCGCGCCGGGCAAGCTCGGCGGCCCAGCCGATCATCCGGTTGTGCTTAGCCGTCCGGCCGATCGAGACATACTCGCCGATCCCGAAATCCGGCCGGGTGAGCACGATCCGGTCGCCGCCGGTGCCGGAAAGGCAGATTACGGCGGGCAGGCGTTTGCCTTTCGCGTTTACGGGCCGGCAGAGATAGGCCGGGACCCATTCGCCGAAAATGGTCGGCCAGCGGACCTCCTGGCGCGTGTATCCCTCAAACCGCTCCACCTCGCCCTCCACCGCCTGCACTCCGGGCGGATCGGGATGCACGTTCAACACCCGGCAGAGTTCCTCGCGGATATCAGAAACCTCCGGCGCGGCGTCGGCCACCTTGCCGTAGAACTCATCCCACAGCGGAACAGGTCCGCCATACACATTTTCCGCCAGACCGGTCGCCACTTTGATCGGGCCGTATGTTTTCGAAAAGTCGAAATTGCCGCGCTCATCCAGCGACGGGGCCGGGGAGTCAAGCCAGTTCACCATCTCAGGATGAGCCAGAGCGGTAACTGCGGTGAGGTCGGCCAGGTTGAACGGCTCATCCATCGGCCAGCGGTTGGTCATCATCAGCAGGTGAAGGTAATCTCCCAGCGGGCTTACTCCCCGCAGGGCGCGCGCGCTGTGAAACTTGGTCTGGAACAGCACGTTATTGCCGCACGGGATATAAAGCAGCTTGACTCCTGAACTGAACAGCACGCGCGCGGCAGCCAGGTCCTGCATCATGTTGTGCTCGTCCCCGTCCCCATCCGGCCAGCCCACCCCGCCCAGCCAGGCGAAAGTAACCCTGTCGGCGATCCCTGGATCGAGCAGAATCGCGCTGGCCAGGTTGGTTGCCGCGCCGATTCCCAGCACCACCAGTTCGGTATCACCGGCAGCCTTGCTGCGCTCGATAATGAACTTGACCGCATCGCTGGCCACCGGAGTATCAGTTCCGGGCAGCGGTCGGTCGGCACCCTTGAACACCGGGATACCCCTGGCTCCGGCCATACCCAGCAGATGGTGGATTTCCAGAAAATTCTTTTCCGAGGTCCCCTGTCCGTTGTGTACCGAGGTGAAACCCTCGATAGCGAAATACTCGGGGCTCAGCAGAGCGTAGGCAATCGCATGCTGATCGTCGCGCTCGCAGGCGGCGTCGGTGTCGATAATCACCCTGAGCGGAGCGCCAGCCAGCATCACCGGCAGCAGCAGAGCAGCCAGCATAACCATCAGGCCGAATGAGAATTTGAGTTGATTATCCATTTCGCTGCCTGCCTTCCGGGTTAGTGATAATCCGGGTAACAGCCGGGGAAATCTTGCGATCGCAAAAGCTGAAAGACGCGGGCCGGCACCCTTTTTGCTAAAACGCTTAAGATTAATGGATTGCAATCAAGGTGCTTGCGCAAAAAGGGTGCCGGCCCGCGTCCTGTCTCGGCCTGAAATTCACCGAAATGGTCCCAGCGGAAATCCTCGCCCGAATGGAAATTCTGGCGATCTTCCCGCCGGAACGAATATTCGTACCCCGTGCAGTAATCCGTTAGAGTACGGTAGGCGTCATTTAATTCCTGTTGTTTTTGACGGGCCAGTTTCTCGTTTTCCCGGCAGAGATCCGGGTGCCGGCGGCCGTGAGGGTTACGCTAGTTAAGCTCCTTGACTGCGATCTTGCGGAACAGCACCTTGCTGCCTTTGCGCCAGTTCTCGCCGGGATGGACCTGTATCGCTATCGTGCCGCTGTGAGGCACCACCGGAGTGCCGTCATTTTTCAGCACGCCCTGGTAGTCGTTGATCTTCTCGCCGTTGAGCCAGATCTGGATTCTGGGCGGCTGGCTTTCGATCCGGACCCTCATCGCGTTGTAGTCGAACGGGTCCCACAGGCTGAAACCGCGATAACAATGCTGTGCGAACCCGCCGCCGAGGGGAATGTAGACCGCGCCGATCTCTCCCTGGGGGCGATGGTCGATCGTGATCTGGTAGGACAGTACGTTCGGCTGGACGCGCAGGAACAGCCCGGAGTCTTGGGGATACGTGGTCTTGACCTCGGCGTATACCTCGAAATCGCTGTACATCTTGTCGGTGGCAAGCAGGCCGCCTTCTCCCGCGGGCCACTGGTCCCCGGCAATCGCGCCATCGATAATCTCCCACTGGCCGTGGTCGTTGTAGCTTGTCAGTTTGGACCAGCCGTCCAGCGTCTTCCCGTCGAAAATGTCCACGAACCCGGTCAGGTCGGTTTCGTGTTCGGCCGCACGCGGGTTATCGGTGATCGGCATACAGGTAAAAATGGCAGCGATTGTCAGGATTGCAGGTATCCGCATTGATCTTCTCCTGTGCAGGTTTGCCGGGCAAAAAGGTGGCGAATGAACTGTATTTTTGTTATGATAGTTGATAACTATCGGATGTGCAAGGTAAAGTAATACTGGCACTTCCGCCGTCTTACGCAAATAAACTGACTGAGCTGGTTTTTCGAAATATTTACCGAACGGAGGAGTAGGAAGATGAGCAAGCTGAGAGTCTCAACTTTGGTGATCGTAACTTGTGCACTGTATTGGGTCACGAGCGCGTCAGCTTTTGTTACGGAACTCCGTCAACGCGGCTACGCGCTGATCCCCGCTCCTCAGCAGGTAGAACTTCAGGCCGGTGACATTTCTCTCGACGGGTCGTGGGGGGTAACGGCAGAGGGGGTGGCTGACGGGGATATCGCGCGGCAGAGGCTTATCGAGGGAGCGCAAGAGCTGCATGGCCTGAAGTTTGGGGGTGAAGGCTCAGGTAAAGTAGTGCTGGAAATAGCCGCCGGGACCGTAACCGGCGTTGATGACCCCGCACTGCTGAAGCAGGGCTATCGCCTCACGATCGCACCCGGCAGGGTGGAAATCACCGCCAACGAGGCCCCGGGCCTGTTTTACGGGGTCCAGAGTTTCCTGCAGTTGCTGCGGTCCGGTGCCGATGGCGGTTACAGCCTGCCCGTGGGTACGATCACCGACTGGCCCGATCTCCAGCTCCGGTTCGTCCACTGGGACACCAAGCACAACCAGAAACGGATCTCGACGCTCAAGCGCCTGATCGACTGGCTGGCCTATTTCAAGGTCAACATGATCGGCTTCGAGATGGAAGACAAGTACGAATACCCCAGTCATCCGATAATCGGAGCGCCCGGAGCGTACACCAAGGAGCAGATGCAGGAGCTGACCCGCTACGCTCTGAAGCGTCACATGCAGCTGGTCCCGGTAATCCAGAGTCCGGCCCACATGGCCTATGTGCTCAAGCACGAGCAGTTCGCCCACCTTCGGGCCGATGGTTCAAACTATCAGGCCTGCATGTGCGACCCCGAAGCGATCGAGCTGATCTTCGACATGTATGACGACATGATCGAGGCCACGCCCGGTGTGGAGTATTTCCATGTCTCGACCGATGAAGTCTACTATGCGGGGATCTGCGGTAAATGCGACCGGGAGTACAACGCTGAGAACCGCAGCCAGGCCTGGATCGATTTCGCGCTCAAGGCCCATGAATTCCTCAAGGCCCGGGGCCGCCGGATGCTGGCCTGGGTCGAGTACCCGCTGTTCGCCGAACACCTGCTGCAGCTTCCGCCGGACTTGATCGACGGCGTGATGGGCGGTGAACAGGATTTCCTCGATATGGAGGCCAAAGTCGGGATCAGGCAGCTGGCCTACAGCAGCACCCAGGGCGGAGAGTACCTGTTCCCCAACCACCTGCCGACTGTCTACCGGGGACGCTACACCAGGGGTCGGGTTGAGGGCAATGCGGGCACGGTTGTCCGCGGCCTGGAAATGGGCGCCAATCCGATCGGATCGTTCGCCGCGGCGTGGGATGACTCCGGGCTGCACGAGGAGACATTCTGGCTCGGCTGGGTCTCGGTAACCCAGTACGCCTGGACCCACAAATCGCCGACACCAGAGCAGACCGTGGCTGATTTCATGGACGCGTTCTACGGACCCGGTCACGGCGACATGGTGGAGGTATACAACCTGCTCACAGAGGGTGCGCGCTTTTTCGAGGACGGCTGGGAGAGGATTGTCAGCAGGGAGCGCGATCCGGGTTACGGCAACAGCTACGGGCCCGGTGTCGGGACCACCCGCCGCGACCAGCTGCTCTTCCCGCCCTCGCTGCCAGACCCGGCCAGCCTGAGTATCGAGGCCACGTTCGAGAGTAAATACGCCGAGCAGATCGAGGGCGCCGGGGAGCTGCGGACGAACAACGACCGGCTGATCGCCCTGCTCAACCGTAACATGACCAAGCTGCAGCGCAACCGTTACAACCAGGAAGTCTATCTCAGTATCGCTCAGCTCGAACGTCACTTCATCGAAACCCTGCTCCAGCTCGACAGGGCCGAGAAGTCGCTGCTCTCGGCGGCTGCGGCGGCAGCCGAGGGCAAGCACGGCAACGCGGTTGCCAACCTTGTCGGGGCCAACAACACGGTGGCCGGGCTGCTGGAAAAGCGCGAGTGGATGTGGAGTAATCTGAAAACTGTCTGGGAGAAAAGCCGCTACGAGAAAGGGCGCAGCGTGGACGGCCGGGATTTCGTCCACGTGCTCGATGACGTGAAAGACCACTGGGCCGACCGCCGCAAGGGGCTGGACTACATGATGGCCCCGTTCCAGCGCATGGAGCTGCCCGCCTGGCGCGACAGCCTGGTGAAGATTATCAACGTCTACGCCGAGAGCCACGGTGTGCCGGTGCAGGGGCTGGCCGTGCCCCGGCTGGAGGACTGACCCGGCAAAGTACCTGTGATTGCACGTGGGGCGAAAGATGGAAACGGGAGACCCGAAGTGTCTCCCGTTTTTTTATCGACCCTGCTGCTGTGGGTGATTTGCACCGCCAGCGGTGGGGGAGGGGACTCAGGGGCGGAAAAGCCGGCCCCGGCGGCTGGCCTTGTACATTGGCAGAAAAAAGTCTCTAACTCCCGCCAGTCAACAAACTTGTCGATCTTCTGAAGAAGAGTATCGCTTCTGTGATACTGAAATTGGAGGAATAATTTACTAAAAAGCCGACACTATTAATGTGAAGACACGGCACTTTTGGTTAGCTGCAATAATGTTCCCTTTTTTTCCTTTCAAACCGGAGACATCATGATTGTACTGGACCGCTCTACAAAAATCGGACTGTCGTTTTTATTTTTGTTACTCTTTGCTGGTGCTGCAAAAGCTCAAACAGATGTCATTGACTTCGAGTCCGGGCGCTGGGTGTTCCTGGGTTCTGATACCAAAGTAGAGAGCTACCTCGGGGAAAAAAGCCTTACCGGCAGAGCCTATCTCGAAGGTGTGGAGTTTGAAAACGGAACCATCGAGTGGGATATGGCCGTTGAGGGAAGCCAAGCCTATGCGGGGATTTATTTCAGGATGCAATCCGAAGCAGATCATGAATTGTTCTACCTGCGCCCCCAGGCAACCGATAAGTTCGATGCCCTGCAATATATGCCCCAATTTAATGGATTGGAGGCTTGGCAGTTGTATAGCGGAGATGGATTTACGGCTGAAGCTGCTATCCCGTTCAAGCGCTGGTTTCATGTTAAAATGGAAGTTTCAGGCAAGCAGGCAAGGGTCTATCTCGACAACTCGGACGAACCGGCTTTGGTTATTGACGACCTGAAACACGGCGTCAGTAAAGGTTCTATAGGTCCCTGGAGCTACGGCAGCGGTCTGGCACAGTCTGTTCATTTTGCCAATTTCAGGTATAGTGAGGATAACGGGATTAGCTTTGAAGCCGCGCCGGAACCTAAGACTCCCGCGGGAATGATAACCGGATGGCAGCTTTCTCAAGTCTTCGAGGCGAACGGGATCGATACTGAGCTTTCCCTTGATTCACAAAAAGTATCGACTATCGCGTGGCAAGCAATCAGCAGCGAATCATCCGGTCTGGTGAATATCGCGCGTTTCCGCAAACACCCCGGAAAAAGTTACGTCCTGGCAAGGACTCTTATTCGTTCCGGAAAAGAGCAGGTAAAAAAACTCAACTTCGGATATAGCGACAGGATAAATATTTTTCTCAATGGAAAGATTTTATTTAACGGGAACAGCCAGTTTCGCTCTAGAGACCCCGGGTTCCTGGGAATCGTCGGCTTGAATGACGCCGTTTTTCTGGACCTGAAAAAGGGCGATAATGAATTAGTATTAATGGTTTTTGAAGCGTATGGAGGCTGGGGATATATCGGCCGGTTGGAAGACATGGAGGGCCTTGAACTGCAAAGCGCAGACTAAAGTTTGCATTTACCAGACAAAGATTGAAATTGATTTTCGAATCCAACCTGAAGTGTAAAATTTGAGGGGAAGGAAAATATTTTGCGCAGATCACTTATCTGGTCAGCCACGGCAGCAATGTTCTTTGGGATGTTCGGTATTTCCCGGGCCACGGAAAAAATAGTTCCCTTAACCTCGCCTGACGAAATCGAGTCTGTTAACGTCATGGCTGAAGCCGTCGAGTATCATGGCAAACGCGCGCTTCGTCTGACTTCGACGACTAAGGAGTCCGGCACTGAAACGCTCGGGATCATCCCGGAGCTTGAAATCGATGACGGGATTATTGAAGTGGAATTAGCAGGCGAACCCGGCCCCGGAACACAACCGACGCATTGGGGGCTTTGTCGGCATCGCGTTTCGCGTCAATCCGGATGATCCGCAGCATTACGAATGCTTCTACCTGCGTCCGTCAAACGGCAGAGCCGATAACCAGCAGCAGCGGAACCATTCCTGCCAGTATGTTTCGCATCCTGATTATCCGTGGCACAAACTACGAAAGGAGTACCCCGGCAGATACGAATCATATGTCGATCTGGTTCCAGGAGAATGGACGAAATTGAAGATTGTCGTAGAAGGCAAAAAAGCGCAGTTGTATGTAAACTGCAGCGAGCAGCCATGCCTGATTGTTAATGATCTGAAACATGGCAGGTCAAAGGGCACCGTGGCGTTATGGATAGCGCGCGGTACGCTCGCCCATTTCCGGAATCTGACTGTCAGTCCGCTGCCGTAGCCAAAGTAATTCTCCTTCCAGAGGACCGTTGAAAAAACAATTAAAGCCTAGATTGGAGGGATTGCCTGTTTATCACAACTATTTAAAATTAGATAGTTGGCGTAGAGACAGCTAGTTTTTCCAAACACTGGGATTATTTCAAAGGTCTCGGCTAGTAACAGGTATTGCCGAATCAATACGGAAGATGTATTATGAGATAGTGACCTGAGTGAGGGAGAGCTGGATTGAGCGCACACTATCGGAAAGAGTTCTCTATCCTCCTGCTGGCGGTGTTTTGTACCGCCTGCGGCGGGGGAGCGGACTCAGGGGCGGAAAAGCCGGCCCCCGAGGCCCGGATGCGGCAGCAGACCGGGCTTAGCGCTCTGCATGCGGATACGGCCACCTCCCTGATGGATACCCGCCCGCCGATCAACAAGTATAATACACCCTATCTGTTTCCCCACGAGCACCCCGACCTGCCGGAGCCTATCGCCGACTGGCTGAGCGAGCGGGGGTACGTGATTCCGCAGAATATACCGGAACACTTCCCAGATCAGTTAAAGGAAGAAATGTATCCAGTTAATGTGGTAAGAGGTGAATTTGCCAGAGCTGGACAGACTGATTATGCTGTGTTGAGCACCGATGGGAAAAAGACTTGTATATTCGTTTTTTGGAATGCGACAGTTGATAGTTTCGATATAATAGATAAGCAGCCGTGGTATATTAATAGGGAATACAAATTTACCAGTTTGGATATGGATTGTTGTTCCTTTTATATCTGGATAGCAAAAAAGGAGTTAATATTAAGGCAACATGATTTGGCTAGTGAATATGCGGATGTACCGCTTCCTCCTATTGAGCATGATGGAATAGACTACGGGATTTACGAGTCAGGCTCAAATATCCTTTACTACTCTAACTGCGAATGGATTGTTTTGCCGGGCGCAGATTGAGTAATAGTAATGTGTCAGATCAAGTTCTGCCTATTGCATATGAACAGAACAGTGATAATGCTCTTTCGGAGTACCTATCTTATGCCTATTGGCCGTATTAAAGAGTTTTCCACCAGTTCTTTCCGGCCCCAATGGGAATCGGGATGAGTTTCTTCGTCATTCGTGTAGGTCTTGATGTATGGGTGGTTCCTGGCGGCTTAGAATTTTCTTTAATCAGTATTGCCGAATTATTACGGAAGATGTATTATATGTGTTGAACGCAACCGGAGGGATGCCGTATTGGCAGTTAATCACCATCAAATGCTTTTGGGCCTGTTAATCACCTGCCTGCTGGTAGCCTGCGGCGGAGGGCAGGAGGCGGGCCGTGAGCAGCTTACACCCGAGGCGCTGATGCAGCAGCAAACCGGGCTAAGCGCTTTGTATGCGGATACAGCCGCTTCCCTGCTGGATACCCGCCCGCCGATTGATAAGCGCAATACACCTTACCTGTTTCCCCGCGAGCATCCGGATTTGCCGGAGCATATTGCCGACTGGCTGGATGAGCGAGGCTATGTTATTCCGCAGTTAAAACCTATAACTCCAATGGATAATTTTGGTCCCAGCAATGTTGTGAGTGGAGAGTTAAACGTAAAAGGGCAAAAAGATTGGGCTGTTTATTGCACCGACAGGAAAAAGACTTGTATATTTGTTTTTTGGAATGCATCAGTTGATAGTTTCGATATAATAGATAAGCAACCTACTAGTATAGGATACAGACACCATTTCAGCAAATCAGACCTCTGGTGCTGTTCGTATCATATTTCTGTCGCTGATAGCTCTTACATCACCCGGATGTATGATTTATTTGGTTACCCAGATGACCAAGAATTGCCTCCAATCGTACACGACGGGATTGATTATGGTATTTATGAATCAGGAACTTACGTGTTTTACTACTACAATAATAAATGGCAAGTGCTTCCAGGTGCTGATTGATTTATAAAGAGATATGTACCGAGCAATGCCAATGAAGGATTTTGCCGTGAAAAAGTACGTAATCGAAATATTCCTTAAGATTTTTGTGTAACCAGCTTATTTGTTTCTTATTCATTCTCCAATGGTTAATATCAACATTTTGTCCCCACTTATGATTACCGTGAGATTCTATATGCCCTCCCCAAGGTAAACTCAAGTCATTGACCCATAATTTCCTCTGATCATCAGTTACTTCCCCGAACCGCCCGGCTTCCAACTCCCGCCCGAAAGCATCGGCCAGGTCGGTTATCGCGGTCACCAGTTTTTCCCGGCCCCAGTGTGAGTCGGGATGTGCACCGTCGCGAGTGTAGGTTTCTATATACGGATGGTCAACTGCGCTGAGGTCTTCCATGGTCTCGGCAAATTTCACCTCCAGCGGGAAATCGCACTTGCCGAATCCCTGCATTACCAGCGTTATTCTAAACCTGGAGCAGAAATCAGTCGCCTGGTAATTCACCGTTACCGACCGGCCGCTGTGCGGTATCTCGAACTCCAGCGCCGGGTCACTACCGGATGTGGCTCTGGCCGAAATAAGGTCGGTGCTGAACGTCCCGGTAAATTCCGGTTCGCGCCCCACGTCATGGTAATGGCCGCCGAATGGGATCGTGGCCACATGCTCTATCGCCAGTGAGACCTGCGCCCCTTCAGTACCGGTAATCACAAAATCCGCGGCTGGAGGATAAGATTGCTCTGAGGTGCCGCCCGGATGGAGCAGCACGAGCGGGTAAGCGCTCGTACCGGGACTCAGCGCAGTCCCGTTAAATATTACAGATGATCTCCGCTCCGTTTCGCGCAGAGCGTTCTGCGTCGCATTCCGGGCCTCGCGGATTTGCCGGGCATGCTTTTGCAATTGCCTGGTTTCTTGAGTATTGCCGCTGATCCTGCTGACCAGTCGTTCCAGTTGCTGCGGGATTTTAGCGCTTTTGTTCAGCATTATTCGCGCGGCGCGTTTCACCCTGCTTCTCTCAGCTTCCCACGGCCCTCCTTTAATGCCGCTTGCCAAAGCCTTGACCCCGCGCTCCAACTCTTGCATCGCCTGCACGGTATCCCGGTCGCTCACGTCATACTCCAACATGATAGCGTCGATTGCTCTTGCTTCGGCCAGTAATTGTTCGAAAATTCCCATGTTGCCCCCAGGTTACTGAGAATAGTCCTGCACACCAGTTATTCTGGCCTTAAAATAACACGGAATACCGGCCATGTCCAGCGCAACTGGTTAATTAGTATACGTTTAGGTGGATTATGCGAATAATATTATTTCTGTCGGATCGGGAGGAAATGGCTGAATGAACAATTTTTTTTCAGCAGTGGAATCGCATAAAAAAAGCGGGCCGTTATCCAGCCCGCCCGCGGCAAATTATTGCGGAATCTTTTTCTGGCCTAAAAAATCTCGATCAGGTTCTGCACATCCTCGAACCGCACCCACAGCCCCTCCTCCAGCCGGTCTTTGAATACCTCGAACTCCGGAAGATCGATCCGTTCGCCCTTCGCCCCGTCGGCGTAGAATATCACCAGCGTCCGCGGCGGCACCGGCTCGCTGCTGGTCCACTGGGGCCACGCGCCGCTGCCGCCCAACAGGTGGCTGTGGTTCCAGCCCTCGCGCGGCAGGACGTGGACCGTCTCCAGCCGGCCCTCCGGGGCTTCGAGCACGCGTATCACGCTCTCGAACTCGCCGCCGCTCAAGCGCAGGCTGAGGTCGTTGGGATTGAGGATTTCAGCGGGCCGGCTGCCGTGCGGCACGGAGATCCCGTAGCCGCCCATCCGCATGTACAGAGGATTGGGATAGGTGTGGTACACGCAATGCGCCTCGCCCTTTTTGCCGATCAGGGTCTGGGTCACCACCCGGGCAGATCCGTCCCGGCCCAGATCGGCCATCCAGTAGTCGGCGTTGTGCCGCTCGCTGATAAACAGCGCCGATGGCTGCGTGCGGTAGACCCACGTTTTCCCGTCCAGGCTGACCCCGCTGCGCCCGGCCGACAGGTCCGGGCCTTCCTCGCCCAACGCCGCCCAGCCCAGCACCGAGGAATAAGCGTGCTGGAAATACTTGATCCCGGTCTGCCAGCCGGGTGTATTGTGGCGCGGGCTGCCGATCGGGTACAGCCTGCTTTCGCCGCGCACGGCGTCGGTGCGGAACACCATCTGGCTGCCGGAGACCACGTGGACGCCGCTGGTGTTGTCGGCCGGCATCGGTTTCTCGCGCGAGGTCCAGAACGGGTGATCGGCGCTCAGCAGCAGCGGGCTGAACCCCACGCTGACCCAGTAGGGCGCGCCGCGGTGGATATAGTCCTCGGCGATAATCGCGTTGGGGCCGAGCCAGCCGGGTTGGACCAGGCCGTTGGGACTGAGCAAGCCGCCCTCCCAGAAGTATTTCAGTGTCCCGGATGCAATCCGCCGCTCCAGTCCCGGATCGAGTGTGGCCAGCCCCGCCGCCTCAGCGTAGCCCACCGGGCACACCGAGGCCACCCGGTAGGTCAGCGAGCGGCCGAACGGGACCGGGGAGCCGTCGGAGCCGAAAAACCAGGGGAAATGCTCCATGAATCTGGCGGTGGTTTCCCGGATTCCCCGGCCGAATTTCTCCTGCCACTTGCCGGTGTAGCGGTAGTGGTAGAGATTGAACATCTGGAAACCCCAGAAGTTGTAATAATCCCAGGCCCGGTTGCCCCCGTCGATAAAGAAGCCGTCCCCCGAGTGCCAGCTCTGCAGCCGCGCCATCTTCTCGGTGATATAGTCATAGTCATAGTCGAACCCGTAGCGCTCGAGTACCGGAACCGGCCCGGTGTTGAAATACCAGCAGTTGCATTCGTAGCCCACCCCGTGGACAAGCTCGCGGAACCAGGCCGCCAGGCGGCGTTTCTGCGTATCGGTCAGCGGGTCCCAGAAATAGCGGGGGCAGTACATGATCGCCTGGGCCAGTTGGTTGCCGAACGCCCCGTAAGGCCCGGTCGGCCCCCAGTAGGCCGAGTCGTCGGGATTGGTCCCGCGGATCATGCCGATCAGGTAAGGCCCGTTGACCGTCCCCTGCCAGCCAGGAACCCGGTTGCCGCCGGTGGCAGCGCAATAGAACGACGCCAGGATCATCGTGCGGCCGAACGCGTTGCGGCTTTCGCCCTCGAAACTGCCGGTGTACTGGAAATGCCCGCTCTCGGCGTCCTCGCCGCGGAAATCCGGCATCCCTGTTTCGCGGTCGAAATAGGGCAGGAAGCCGGCCACGATCCGCCCGGCGATCTCGAGCCAGTGATCGCGCGTGTAGCCGGTAAACGGGGAGAGTGTGCTGTCGGCCTGGGCTTTAAGGTCAAGTGGCGATTGGCTGCCCGCGGCACCTGAGGATACGGGCAGGCTGAGAGCAACCAGCGTAATGAATGCGATCAGGGTGCGAGCTGCGGCTTGAGTCACTTTTGCGCTCCGGGATACGGTTGACGATAAGCCGGGGCAGCGATGGCTAGCGGAAATTGCGGTGCAAAGCGCCGCCGGGCGGTGTCAGTGGCGCAGGTGGCGGATACTCTCGGACACCTCGAATATCATGGTCTGGATGATACTTGCCAGCGGGATCGAGATGATCATGCCGATAATCCCGAGCATCTTGGCGCCCAGGATTACGGCCAGCAGCACGATCAGCGGGTGGACGTTCACCGAGCGGCCCAGCAGCACCGGAATCAGGTAGACATTATCCACAAGCTGGGCGAATGCCAGCACGCACACGATAGCCAGCACCGGCGCCCAGCTCGAGGCGTACTCAGCAGTGTCCGCGTACTCGGGAAACTGCGGCAGCAGGACATACTGGACAATCGCCACCAGCAGGACCGGTATCGCGCCGATTGCGGGACCGAGGTAGGGGATGATGTTGAACAGGCCGACCGTAATCGCCAGGAAAACCATGTAGTAAATCGGCTGGAACACCATCCCGACGACGATAAAGCCGGTCAGGACGCAGCTGCCGACAACCAGCGATTCGATCAGCTTGGCGCGGATGAAGCCGCCGACTATCTGGTTGATCTTCTGGTGGATGTTCAGGCTCATCTCGAAATAGCGGTTGGGCAGGAACCCGATCACAGCCCGCTTGATCCGGTACCCGTCGAGCAGAAAGAAAAACAGCGCCAGCGGGACAATCACCATCCAGGTGAGCACGGTCCCGAACGTGGCCCCCGTGAACAGCAGGGCCTGGCGCACTTTCGACTGGCCCATGGCCAGGATCCGCTCGCCGAAATCGAACCTGCCCAGCCCGAACTTGCCCTCCAGCTCGCCGACCCTCCGGTTGATCTCGTCGTTGATCATGCTGCTGTAGAAGTCAATCTGGCTGGCGAAATCCTCGTATTCTCCCAGCACCAGATTACTGAGCAGCATCCCGGTCAGGACCATGGTGACAAGCAGCGCAAGCAGGACAATCAGGATCGACTTGGAACGGGACACGCCGCGTCGTTCGATAAAATCGACAGCCGGGGAGAGGATGAAGACGAAAATCAGGGCCAGCAGGAACGATGAAAGCAGGCCGGGGACCCAGAGCAGCACGGTAATCAACAGCAGCGAGCACAGCCCCAGTATGCTGAGCTTGAATGCGGGTTTGAATATCAGCGGATGGGAATCTTTGCTGTCCGAAATTATCATCCTCAGGCCTGTTCATCATCTGATACGCTGGAGCGGGCTTCAAGCTGCTGCTGGAGTTCCAGCAGATTTTCGTTGCAGTCGTTAAGCCGCTGGTCGGTTATCCGCAGCCGTCTGACCAGGATTTGCATCATGTTCTGCTGCAGTTTCACGCCCAGCCTGGGGCTGCGGCTGATAATCGAGATCAGTTCGCTGCGGAAGAAGCCGATCAACCGCGTGGGGGTGACAGCTACCGCGGTGGCCGAGCGCGGATGGTCGTCGATCAGGGCCAGATCGCCGAAAAAATCGCCGTTCTCCAGCATGGCGATCTCATGGTCCTCGTCGGTATTGGGTCCCAGGCAGATCCTGATCTTGCCGCTGTCGATCACGTACATCCCCGCGCCCGGTTCCCCCTCGACAAAGATCACTTCCCCCTCGTGGTAGTTGCGAAGGTAAACGATTTTTTCCACCTGGCGCATTTCAGTTTTGGAAAGGCTGGTAAATACCGGGATACGCCTCAACACGGCGGCCACTGAACGCTCGTTGGTCTCTTCATTGAAAACGTTTCCCCAAAGGGCGCTGATCCTGCTCAAAGCAGTCCTCCCTGTTCGGTTTCACGGCGAGGGCCAGGCTTTTCCGGCCTGTGAGGTGGTTTTTCAATATATTCCAGATCGGCGGGGGGCGCAATAAATTCCCGCGACAGCGTTGCGGCAGCCAAGAGGCAAAACCCTTGACATCGGACTTGCAGGGGAAATATTTGGACAGGCGGGCCCCAGCCGCCCGGAGGAGATGGAATCCACAGCCGACGGAACTCATAATCAGGAGAGCCCCATGATCAGATCAACTTTTTTCCTGGCCCTGTCGATCTGCATGATTTCTGCCGGGTGCAATCCCGGTCCCGGCGGACAGACCGGCATCCAGGGACCGCCGGCGGTTCGGCAGGCCGAGGATTTTCCCTATGAGCCCGAGCTCAGCCACACCAGGGATTTCGTGCCCACAGGGGCGCTGGAGCGGATTTCGGAGAATCTCTACCGCTACCGCGACTGCGCCAATGTATATATCGTCAAGAGCGGCGCGGCGGCCCTGCTGGTCGATTTCGGGACCGGCGACGTGCTCGGCCGGTTGGCCGGGATCGGCGTGGAAACGGTGGAGGAGGTCCTGCTGACCCACCATCACCGCGACCAGGCCCAGGGGCTGGTGGATATCGGCGGCTACGAGTTCAAGGTGACTATCCCGGAGGCAGAGGCGGTTTTTTTCGAGGATGTCGAGAATTTCTGGGACAACGTCAAGCTGCACATCAACTACGACTGCCGCTCGCACTGGAACACTCTCCGCCGCAGTATCCGCGTTGACCGGAAAGTGGCCGGCGGCGACAGTTTCGAGTGGCGGGGAATCACATTCAAGGTGGTCGATACCCGCGGCAGCTCTCATGGAGCGGTGACTTACGCGGCTGTGATCGACGGGCGCACGGTGGCGTTCAGCGGCGATCTGATCAGCGGCAGTGGCAAGGTGACCAACTGGTTCGATCTGCACTGGAGTTATTACGGGTTCACCCAGGGGATCAACGCCAGCGACTCGTCGTTTGCCCGCGTACTGGCCCACCGGCCGGAAGTCCTGCTGCCGTCCCACGGCGATGAGATAACCGATCCCGCGGGCGCGATGGCCGCCAACCGGGAAATCCACGCGGAACTCCGCGAGATGTTGATCCCCAACGAACTGCACCGCGTCAAGCACGAGGTGCGCGAGATCACGCCCCACCTGGCGTATATCGGGATGAACACCTACGGGCTGGTCAGCGAAAGCGGCAAGGCACTGCTCTGGGACTACGGGTATGTGGAGCGCAGGATGGTCAACGAGTTCAAGCGGCGATTCAACGTGGACAAAATCGACGTGGTCACGTTCAGCCACTACCACGACGACCATAATATCCGGGCTTACGAACTCGGGCACGAAGACGGCACGGAGATCTGGATCTACGAGAACATGGTGGAGGTCCACGAGCACCCGAAGCGTTTCAAGCTGCCCTGCCTGATCCCGTTCCCGATCGAGGCCGACCGGGTGGTCCATGACCGCGAACGGATTCAGTGGGAAGAATACACCCTCGAATTTTTCCACATGCCGGGCCAGACCGAGTACCACACGGGCCTGGTGGTGGAGGTGGACGGGCAGCGGGTGATGTTTACCGGGGACAACACCTGGAACAAGGTGTGGCCGGACAAGGTGCGTAACGGTCCCTTGGTCCCGCACAACGTGTATTTCCTCGACGGGGGTTTTATCAAGTGCGCCAGTCTGATGCTCGAGTACGCGCCGGACATGGTCTGCCCGGCCCATACCGAGGAGTACTACCCGACCCGCGAGGACCTGGAGGGCTTCCTGGGCTGGGCCAGACGCGTGCGCGAGGTGATGAGTGCATATATCGACCAGCCGGACCCCAATTTCGGGATGGACTACAACTGGTGCCGGTTCTACCCGTACCGCTCCGAGCCGCAGGCCGGGATGGAGTTCAGGGTGGAGGTGATGATGCGCAACCACCTGTTCGTCGAGGCGGAAGTTAAAGTTGAGTTGAAAACGCCCGCGGACCTTGATTGCGCCCACCCGGTCCGCACGCTGACTATCGGGGCCAAGCAGCAGGTGGCCGTGCCATTCTTGCTCAAAGCGCAGCCGGGCGCAAGCGGCCGCCGCGTGCTGAGTGCCGATATCACGATCAACGGCCGCCGGATCGGCGAGTACGCCGAGGGGCTGGTGGATTTGTAGTCCGGATTGACAAGTTTTGTGCGGTTAGCTGAAGAAATGTTGCATTGCTAAGGGTATGTGAGTTTTGGTTTAACACACTCCGTCCCGGCATACCGTGGACACCCCTTTCAAGAAAGGAATTTTGCTCGGTTACAGTGGAGGATGAGCAGGATTATTGATCCCCTGATAAGCGGGGAAACAGGGGTGTGTATTGATTACCTGAGAATTTTCAGCTTAAATACAAATCGAATTCAGAGTAAGTGAGGCAGGTTGATGAAACCGTGGCGCTATGTGTTTGCTGCACTTGTGATCGTCGCTTGTACCTCACAAAGTGGCAGGGAACAGGTTGTCGATTTGTCCGGGCTGCCGCCAGCAGTGCAAAGCGTCCTCGGCCCGGCTGCAGCTGATCTCGCCAGCCCCGAGGGCCGCACTGTTCCGCACCTGTTCGCCCCGGACTCGCTGGACCTGCCCACAGTCGCCCGCCGGACATTTGCCCTCATCGATCACGGAATATCCCACGGGAAGCTGGACACCGCCCGCACCCGCCTGCTGGATGAATACGCGGACTACATGCTGGCTTTCCAGTACGAGGAAGAGCAGGATTTCAGCCTGGCCGGAGCCGCCCTGGCGCTGGTTGGAATGCTGCACAGTACGCCGGACAGCCTGGACCCGCGCTACGGTTACGGCCTGGCGCGGATGTATTACCCGTTGAGCCGGGGCTGGGAGAATGTTTCCGGTGCGGACAGCGCGGCAGTGTTGTATGTGGCACGGACAGCAATGGAAAAGAACCTGCCGCTGATCCCGGAGGTATTGGACTATGCCCGGGCGTCCGGGGGGGATCTCGACCGGAGAGCAAAAACATTCCATCTCGGCGACAGCCGCGAGGAGTTTATCGAGTCTCTCGAACTTCCCGGCCAGTGGGGAGGGAGGCTGAAGCGAGCGCTGGGTGATCGTGAACGGGAGCAGGCGGAAAAGGTTATCGCAAGGTACTATGCTGAAAAACTGGCGCCGTTCGCACCCGAGCGGGTAGGGCTGGGAGATGGTCAGCTTGCCGAGGCCGACGACCTGCTGGAGAATGTCTTCATCCTGCGGGCCCACATGGTCCGTCGCCACGATTTCGGCGACGAGGTGGACTGGACCACGGTGCTCGACGGGGATATCGAGTCCAACGTCTCGATCAACAACCATCCTCATCTATTACTGTTAGCTCGTGCCTGGAAGGCGACGAGCGAGAAGAAATATCGCGACAAGCTGATCGAGCTGCTGGAATCGTGGATGGAGCAGTCGCCCCGGCCGGATATCGGGCAGGGACGCTTGCAGTGGCGCACCCTGGAGGCCGGTGCGCGGCCCTCAGTCCGCTGGCCGCAGATCATGGCGCTCGCCGCCTCCGACAGCATGTTTGTCGACAGGATGTTTTTTCCGCTGGCCTATTTCCTCTACCTTCACGCCGACTACCTGATGGTGCACAACATGCGGCACCTCTCGAACTGGGGCCAGGTGGAGAGCGCGGGCCTGTTGAGCGGTGCAATGATAGTCTCCGAGCACCCGGATGCCCCTCTTTACCGTCGCACGGCCCTGCGGCGGTTCGACTATCTCAACCGCGAGATGTATTTCCCTGATGGACTCCACACCGAGAACTCGTTCTACTACCACGCGTTTCCCCTCCGGACCCAGGCCGAGGTGTACAAGCTGGCCCTGAGCATGGGCGTGGCGCTGGACAGCAGCTGGACCGGCGTGATCGAGCGGGGGATCGAGGCGCTGGTGCTGGGTACGCTGCCCGACGGATCGAAGCCGATGGTCAGCGACACGGGTCCGGCCAAGAGCTATATCGGAGCGATGCAGAAAACAGGGCGCGAGCTTTTCCCCGGCAACCAGTTGTTTCAGTACCCGGTCGGAATCCCCGAGTATCCCGACGCCGGCGCGGAGCAAAAATCCCACTGGTTCCGCTGGGCGGGCTACGGAGTAATGCGCGAGGCGTGGCCGCCCTACGCCCAGTACATGCTGTTCGACATGGGTTACTACGGGACAAACCATCAGCACGAGGACAAGCTGAACCTGATTGTCTACGCCGAGGGCCGGGAGCTGATTCACGACCCGGGAATCTACCGTTACAGCAACGACGGGTTCGAGCGTTATTTCCGGGGCAGCCGGGGGCATAACGTGGTGCTGGTCGATGGGCTGGGCCAGCGTCGCGACATGTTTTTCGACAAGGAGCACCCCTACGCCGGCGAAAGTTTTCCAGACAGCGACTCGCGCTGGGAGGAGCATGAAAAGTATATCCTGGCCGCCGGCGCGTACCGCGCGGGGTTCGCCCAAAAACTCCACCCTCTATGGTACGACGGCCCCAGGGATCAGGAGCGCGAGAGCCTGATCGATATCCACCACGAGCGCAAGGTACTGTGGGTGAAAGAGGAATACTGGGTGGTGCTGGACCGTCTGCTGGGACCGGGAGAGCACCGCCTGGAACAGGTCTGGCATTTCTCACCCGTGATTACCACTCACGACGCCGATGGGGTCGGCCCGGGAGTGGTGGAACTTATCGGCAACCGGACCGCGGTGGGAGACAACCCCGGAGTGGCGGATATCGCGGTGATGCAGGTGGGGGGCGCTGATATCAGGGCGCGGAAAGAAAAAGGACAAAAAGACCCCCACGTGGGCTGGACATCGCTTTACGGCGAGAACCCGGCCTGGGACGTGACTTTCGAGGCGAAACGCCCTATGCCGGCAACGTTTGTCACCGTGCTGTACCCGCTGAGGCATGACGATACCCCGCTGCCGGAAATCCGCACTTACTCCCAGGATGAGAACGGAGCCGCTTTCGACCTCGTATTCACCGATCATATCGACCGGCTGGTGATCGCTGCGGGAAAGTCCGTTACTGCAAAATTTCCCGGCGGGCATTTTACGGGCGAGCTGCTTCTGCTGCGTAAGGAGCGGGGCAGGTCGTTCGAGCCGGTGTTTTATTTGGGGCTGACGGACCTGTTCATGGAGTAGGGGGGAAGGCAGAAGTCAGGAGTCAGGAGACAGAAGACAGGAGTCAGAAGAAAAGCAAAAGCATCAAGAGAAGAAATAAGGAAAAGAAGCGAAAGACAAAAGCTCAGCGGGGCGGCACGATCATTGCTTTCCGCCGCTCCCCCCGCCCCGCCTCCAGGCCGACCTTGAGAAATAAATAGAGTTGTTCAACAATTACAACATAAACTATAAAAGCCCCCGCTGAAGCCGGGGGCTTTTTAGTTGCGCATTTCGTCCGGCGCTCAGTCCCTGAAATGCACGTGGGGGTTATCGCCGTACTCGATCACCACCGGGCGTCCCTTGCTGGTGATCGACATCCGGCCGGCCTCGATCACCAGCTCGTTGTAGGAGCTGTTGGCCGGCGTGGCGATTACGCCCTCCTCATCGATAGCCCGGATCATATCCCGGCGGGCTTTCAGAGCCTCCTCGCCCGTTTTGCCCTCGGCCGCGGCTTCGACCCGGATGGACGCCTTGATGATATTCTCCACCGAGCGATGGCCGTAGCCCACCGGAGTCATCGCTTTGCCGCCCATGTCCAGCAGCTTGAAATAGTCCGGGCTGACCTCGTTGTAATAGCTGTCTCCCTCGTCGCCGCCCTTGACCGTGTAGCTGTGTTTCACTCCGCGGTACTGGTCGTCGTGGATCACCAGCGCCCCGTCGCTCTCGCCCCGGCAGAACATGGCCATTCCCTGGCTGTTGCCGCCCGGAGCCACGTTGGGGTAGCCCATCCCGTTGAGGGCGGCCAGCACCGCGCCGTTGTCCCACACCACCCGGCCGTCGGTCCACAGGTAGCCCATCTTGCCGTTCGGGTACGGCTCCTCCACCCCGTAAACACTTACCTCAACCGGCATGTGCCCGGTGATAAACGCGATCGTGTCCACGTAGTGGCAGCCGATATAGGTGAACATGTCGCTGTTCTCGGTGGTGCACCAGTTCTGGAAGTTGGAGTTGCGGTAGTACCACGGTTCGATCAGCGAGGCGTAGCCCAGGCGGAACTCGCCCAGCTCACCGTTGCGGTATTTGGCGCGGGCGATCAGGTTGCGGTCGTCGAAACGCTTATGGTACTCCACCCCGACAAACAGTCCCTTTTCCAGAGCCAGTTTCTCCAGTTCCACAGCTTCAGTGTATTTCAGCACCAGCGGCTTGACCGACAGCACGTGGTGGCCGCAGTTCAGCGCCTCCTTGACCATCGGGTAGTGCAACTGGTCAGGCACGGCTATAACCGCGATACTGTGCTCGGGCGCATCGGCCAGCACCTGCTTGAACAGGTCGGGGAACTTCTCCTCGGGTCCGACCCTGGTGAAATCGGGATACGGCGTAAAAGTCTGTCCCGGGAAACTTGTTTGCAGGGTCTGGTTATCGGCGATCTTCTTCAACGGAGGGCCGTCGAGCGCGATAATCGAGATTTCGCCGATCAGCCCCGTATTCTGCAGGTGGTAGAGCGAGGGCAGGATCTGGATCTCGGTGATCATCCCGCCGCCGACCAGCAATGCCTGCGGCTTCTCGTAAGTCGTGCTCATTATCCTGAATCCCCGTATCTGAGTTTGAGTTTTCTTGATTGTTGGCCGTTGTGAGGCGGCAGGGGACAAGTTTAAGCATTTTCGCCGCTCAAATCAAGGCCGCCGGCTGGGGAAGGCGGGAAATACCGTGAATCCTCGCACCAAAATAACGAGGCGGCTGTTGTCATCCGGCGCGCGGGGTGATATAGTTATGCGGCTAACCGAACTTAACCGCTTCCCGGGGAGAGCCCTGATGAGATTTTTTTCCGCTGCCCTACTGCCGCTGGGCATGCTGCTGGCCGTCCAGTTATCGTTAACCGCCGCGCCTCCCGATCTGGACGCGCTGGCGCAAAAGCACACCGGCGAATTGCTGGAAATGTACAAGCATTTCCATGCCAATCCGGAACTGAGCTTTTTCGAGAAGGAAACCAGCACCCGCCTGGCCGGAGAGCTTGGCAAAGCCGGATATGAAGTCACCCACCCGGTCGGCAAATATCCCGGTCATCTCGACTACACCTGCTGGGGAGTGGTCGGAATCCTGCGTAACGGCCCCGGACCGACTGTACTGGTGCGCGGGGACATGGACGGCCTGCCGATAGTGGAGAACACGGGCCTCCCGTACGCCAGCAGGGTGCGGATGGCCGATATCAGCGGTGAGGAGGTCGGGGTGATGCATGCCTGCGGCCACGATGTCCACACAACAGTGCTGATCGGCACGGCCAGGATGCTGGCCGAGTTGAAAAGCGAGTGGAGCGGAACGGTGGTGATTGTCGGGCAGACCGCCGAGGAACGCGGCAGCGGGGCGCGGGCTCTGCTGGCCGACGGGCTCTATGAGCGCTGGCCCGTGCCCGATTACGCAGTTGCCGAGCACACCGACCCCTCGCTTGAGGCCGGACAGGTGGGATACTGCCCGGGCTGGGCGATGGCGAATGTGGACATGATGGATATCACGATCCGGGGAGTGGGGGCGCACGGCGCAAGGCCGCACCAGGGTGTGGACCCGATAGTACTCTCAGCCCAGGTGATCAATGCCCTGCAGACCGTGATCAGCCGCAATATCAACCCGGTCGAAACGGGCGTGGTCACGGTCGGCTCGATCCACGGCGGCAGCAAGCATAATATCATCCCCGCCGAGGTGAAGCTCCAGCTGACTATCCGCTCGTACAAGGAAGAGGTCCGTCAGAAGATCTTGGAATCGATCGAGCGGATCACCATTCACACCGCCCGCGCGGCCGGAGTACCCGAGGACCGCCTGCCGATTATCGAGGGGGGAGTCGAGTTTACCCCGGCTCTCTACAACGACCCCGAGCTGGTGGTGAACACTGTCCAGGCGCTTAAAGCCAGACTTGGTGAAGACAACGTTATCCAGATTTTGCCCACCACCGGCGGCGAGGATTTCTCCGAGTTCGGCCGCACGGACCACGACGTGCCGATCTTCATGATGCGCCTGGGCACCGCCGAACCCGGCAGCGATCCGGTGTCGCGTCCCGGACTGCACTCGCCCCTGTTTTGCCCGGTGCCCGAACCGACACTAAGGACCGGCATGGTCGCGATGACCACGGCGGTGCTGAACCTGCTGGGCAAGTGAACCGGGCAAGGAGCGCTCGATGAAACTGACCGTACTGGGTTCCGGAACCCTGGTGCCCCATGCGGAACGGGGATCGCCCGGATTCGCGGTCAGCGGCGATGGATCACCGGAGGTGCTGCTGTTCGACGGTGGCTCGGGGACGCTCCAGCGCGCGGTCCGTGCGGGGATCGACTGGCGCGCTGCCAGCCGCCTGTTCTATACCCACTACCATCCCGACCACACCCTGGACCTGGTATCGTTCCTGTTCGCCGCCAACTACGCGCCGCCCGAGCCGAGAACCAGCTCCCTGACCGTTTTCGGTCCGGCCGGTCTGCAAAATTTCTACCACCGCGTTCAGGCCGCCTGGCCGTCGGTAACGCCGACAAACTACGAACTGGCTCTGCGGGAGCTGAACCCCGGTGATAATGTCGAAATCGAGGGAAACTGGTGCGTAAGCTGCGCGGCGATGGACCACGGCGAGTCCGGAGGGCTGGGATACAGGGTGGAACGCGAAGGGCGGGCGCTGGTGCTGAGCGGAGATACCCAGTACTGTCCGGAGCTTGTGCGGCTGGCCGCGGACGCCGATCTGCTGGTCTGCGAGTGCAGCGCCGATGACGCCGGCCGGGTGGATGGCCACATGACACCGTCCCAGGTGGCGCGGGTGGCCGCTGAATCCGGAGTGAAAAAAATCCTGATCAACCATGTTTATTCACCGTTGGCCCCCGAGATTTTGGCGGCAGAATGTGCGAAAATATCCGGGGCGCGGGTCGAGCATGCGGTCGATCTGCGGAGCTACGAGGTCTGAACCGGGAGGGAGGCAGAAAGATGGAATGCCGCGCCGGAGTGAGTTTGCTCTCAGGGCTGCAGCTGGTATTGATATCCTTGTTTGCGCCGGCTTTTGCGAATTGCGCCGGTGACAAGGCCCTGCCCGATGCCGGG
>VRUH01000016.1:70539-77548 GCA_019456185.1 Candidatus Glassbacteria bacterium
TAGTTGAGCAAAGCGTGGCGCAGAGGTTCCCTCATTACGCGGACCGGGCAGTGCGGGTTGATCGGGGGAAGATGGATATCGACGACGGCGACACGTTCGAGACCGGCGGGTTGGTGATCCGCATCCTGGGGCTGGACACTCCGGAAATCAAGCACCCGGAGCACGGTTTCTACCAGGATCAGCCCTTCGGCCGCGAGGCGACGATCAAGGCGGTGGCGCTGTTCGACTCGGCGGCAGTTATCGAGTATCTTCCCCACCAGTCCGATCGCTACGGCCGGATGCTGGCCCACGTGTTCGTGGACGGGGAGTTGTTTCCGGTGAAGATGATCGAGGCGGGGCTGGCCTACGAAACAGTCAGTTTTTACGGGGACAACGGTTTCCCGGACCTGGCCGCATTGATTAGCGAGGCGGCGCTCAGAGCGGGTGATCCGCCGTTTCAGAATCCCAACGAGTGGCGAAAGGGAAACAGAAACGGACCACGTAAGTCTCTGGTCCGCATAATCAAAGACATGCTCAAATGGTTTGATTAACAGCAAACCACCCTGGGAGGAGTACTGTTACTGCCCACCCGGTTCATCGAGCGCAAGCAGCTCCCCGCGCAAGACCGTTACCGCTTTGCCGGTGAGAAACACCCGTTCGCCGGAGGGGATAACGTGCAATTCACCGCCGCGGGCGGAGGCCTGCAGGGCGAACATCCTGTCCTTGCCCAGTTTCTGCTGCCAGTACGGTCCCAGCGTGCAGTGGGACGAACCGGTCACCGGGTCCTCGTCGATACCGAGCCCCGGCGCGAAAAACCGCGACACGAAATCGTAGCCGGAACTCGAGGCGCGCGCGGTAACTATCACCCCCCGTGCGCCGAACTCCGCCAGCCGCTGGAAATTGGGCTTGAGCTTGACTAGCGTGTCCTCGGAATTTACCTCGACCAGGTAGTCGGCCTCGCTCTTGCCGATGAACACCGGTTTGGCGATTCCCAGCGCGACGCACAATCCGCCGGGGTCGGAACATTTCCCGGCCGGTTGGGCCGGGAAATCCAGCTCGATCCAGGGCGGGTCGAATTTGGCGAACAGCGGCCCGCTGCGGGTGAAAAACCGCGCCTTCGTCTTATGGTCCAGCAGGTTCTCCCCCCACAGCACGTGGGCCGAGGCCAGCGTGGCGTGGCCGCAGAGGTCAACCTCCGAGACCGGAGTGAACCAGCGCAGGTTGTAACCCTTCTCCCGGAGCAGCAGGAACGCGGTTTCCGAGAGGTTCATCTCGGCGCTCACGGCCTGCATCCACTCCCCGCTCATTTCCTGCTCCAGGATACAGACCGCCGCCGGATTGCCTGCGTAAGCCGCCGACGTGAAAGCGTCCACCTGGAACAACAGCAGTCCGTCGCTCATCTTGCCAATCCCCGGTTCTATTGAAACCTGGCAACTGGTGTTGTGTCCTGCAAATAATGCAGGAAAAAAAGCGGATTATAAATCCCCCTCGATCCCCCTTTACGAAAGGGGGAGGCCGCTTCCCCTCTTTGCCAAAGGGGGGCCAGGGGGGATTTCAGCTTGAGTTGATCGAACCATTACCAGCCTGTCGAATTATTACATAGTACTTCCGGGACACCACACTAGTTTATTGTAATCCGCATCTTGCGGGTAATCCACGATAGCTGCCGAAGCGGTTCCTTGTCAAGCCCGGCGGGATTGTATTAATGTACTCTCGGAGGACATTCACGATTCCATGCCACAGGGGAGGGATAAATGCGGCCGATAGCGTGCTTCTTGATAATGGCGGCCATAACAGCCGCCGGCGCCGCTGCGGAAACATCCAGCAGGATGCTTGGTAACAGGAGCGTGGTGCTGGAGGAAATATACTACGAGGATTTCGAGGGCGGCCTGGACGACTGGCTGCCCGAGGGCAGCGCGGCGGTGAGTCTCAACCGGGGCTGGCTGGAAGTTGACGGCGCCGGCGGTGAGGGCGGTTACACCACGATCTGGTGCAGAACGCCGTTCGAGGGGCCGCAGCTGGTGGAGTACGACGTGCGCCTGATGAGCCGCAGCATGGAGAGCAACGTCAACATGTTCCTGCTGGCGGGCAACCCGGACGTGGAGGGCCTGCTTGCCACCACCGCCAGCCGCGACGGCTCCTACGGCCAGTACCACGAGTTCCCCAACTACCTGATCACGATCCTCAACGGCACCTCGCCGGAAAAACGTGAGCAGCTGCGCCTGCGCATGAGGCTCGATCCGGGGTTCGAGCTGGTGGAGGAAGGCTGGTTCGAGCCGCTGACTTTCGGCAGGGTGCACCACGTGGCCTACCTGCTGGAGCCACCCAAAGTGAGCGTGTATCTCGACAACCGGCTGTTGGGCAGCGCGGTCTACGGGAAAACCTATACACGGGGGCTGCACGGCCTGCGGATCTGGCGCACACATTCGATCTACGACAATTTCCGGGTCAGCCGTATTGTTGAGCACTGAATGACTCACCCCGATCACATTTACAACCCCCGCCTGCCTTCGGCAGGCTAAGGGGGAATTGTATAGTCCTGGTTTTTTTCGCATGTGGACGGGGTTTTACGGTTTTAGTCCCCCTTAGAAAAGGGGGAAACAGGGGGTTGTGTTTTTGAGATTACCTGCCAATGGGCGAAAGTTTGAATTAAAACTCCAGTTATGAACCAGCTTCTAATCCCCTGAAACCGTGTTGTGTAAGCAAAAGTAAAACAATCAGGCCGCAGCGAATTTCTCCAGCGCCTGTTTTTCTTCCTCGCTGCCCGGCGCCACCGGTCGGATCGCCCCGGTGTGCACCACCGCCTCGAACCCGTTGTCCACGGCCGCCTGCCAGGTGGCCAGCACGCAGTACTCGGTGGCAATCCCGCAGAGTGCCAGCGATCCGATCCCCAGATTTTTCAGCAGCGCGGCCAGCCCGGGGCCGTCGAACGCGGAGTAGGAGTCCTGGTCCGCGCCGGTGGCTTTCGAGACGACCAGGTGGCACCGCGGGATCAGCAGAGTGCTGTGAAACTCGGCGCCCTCGGTGCCGGCCACGCAGTGGACAGGCCACTGACCGCCCTGCTGCGTGAACGAGCAGTGGTCCGCCGGGTGCCAGTCGCGGGAGAATATCACCAGCCTATCGGCCCGGCCGTAATCGGTGATCAGCGCATTGACCGGCGCGATCAGCGAATCGGTGGCGTGGGCCGCCAGCGCGCCGCCGGTGCAGAAATCCCGTTGCATGTCGACAACAATCAGCGCATCCCGCATCACAACCTCGTTAGCGGCCGGGAATGTCAGAATTCGATCAGGGGCGCATCGCCGGGATCGGTAGCCGGGGTGAGCACGCGTGCGGCCGCATCTGACCGGCTGGCCCTGTCGGCGTCCCATATCTCGACCCGGTGGGGGAACGGCCCGTAGGCCGGCAGCGGACTGTCGGCAACAATCGTGGAGTAGATCAGGGTGTCGGCCCGGCTGTCATAGACCGCCACGGCCACCCGGACTGACGGATCGTGGGCCACCCGGGCCAGCCAGCCGGCCGGTTCCCGTCCGTCCATCCCGTCCGCGGCGAACGTGCGCGGCCAGCCGGTAAACTGGGCGTCATCCCCCGAGGATAGCGGCACATTATAGGGCCAGCATTCGACCCTGATCGTGCGTCTGCCCGTGTCGATCCGCAGCACTCCGAACCCGTCGCCCCGGCAGAGGCGCACCGAGTCGGTCTCCACCCCGGCCCGGCCGTTCCAGCGGCGGAGAGTCTGGTTACGGTTGCCCATGAATTGGACATCGGTGGGATTGGCCGCGGCCAGCATGGTGAACCGGTTGCCGAAACCGTCGTGCCAGTCGCCTGTGTAGCCGTCCGGCTCCGCCAGCGGCCCGCCGCCGGGTTTGGCCGGATAGAACCAGCGCCAGAAAATATTGCCGATCGCCGGTAGGCAGAACTGCACCGGACCGTCACGAAAATCCTCCAGTCCGAGCCGAGACATGGTCGAGAGGTGCTGGTCGCCGCAGAAGACGAATGCGCGGGCCTTGCGGAAAGCGCTCACGGCGCGGTCGCGTCCCGGCGGCGGCCAGCCCCCCGTATCGCGGTCGGCGGTGATTTTGCCGTCGGCGGCCGTGTGCATGCTGGCGTACAGTGACTGGCTGATCACCACTTTCACCGAGGCGTTCCGCCAATCAGTCGCCCACTGGCTCAGGAAACTTAGCTGACGTTCTCCCAGCAGAATCGCCTGCTCTTCCGGGGTCTGCCTGGGGGACTTGAACTTGCGGTCCTCCAGCAGGGCGAAACTGACGCCGCCCCAGCTGAAACCGGTAAAGTAGACCCCGATTCCGTTGTCCACCGGCCGGGGATCAACCGGGTCAGGGTTGTGCCAGCACTGGGTGCGCTGGACCATCTGGACAAACAGGGGGTTGCGCATGTAGCCGCCGTCGCTGTTGCTCCCGCTCGTGTTGAGCATCCCGGAGTTGCCCCAGACGTTGCCCTGGTAGACATCGTGGTCGTCCACCTGCACGGTGGCCGGGATATTTCTGGTCAGCTCGCCGAACGCCCAGTGCCAGAGATACCACTTGTAGAGGTAATCGAGCGGGAGGAAACGGCGCTGCTGGTCGAATCCGAAAGGCTTACCCTCGTAGATCTGGTCGCCGGTAAAGGCGAGCATGTCGATCTCATCGGCCGCCAGATATTCCACCGTGGGCGAGAACGGGAACCAGACATTGGCCGGGGTCCAGCGCCCCACCACCGGGCCCTTGTCCCGCGGGGCGGCTCCCGAGCTGGCCGTGCGGCCCATCACTCCCATCCCGGTAAACCCGGCCACGGAGAGCGTATCTCCCAGCCGGGGTTCGGCGGCGATTGTGCCCGGGTAGTATGACGTATCCCCCTGCGCGCCGTAATATGCCACGCGGTACCTGCGGCTGACCCGGCTGTCCCAGTTCCCGATCCTGAAACAGGCGGTGTAGTCCGGCTCGCCGAAGCGGACGCTGTCGGCGGTGTCCCAGCTACCGTCCTCGCGCTGAATCTGGAGGTAGGCCAGCAGGGGCCGGGGGAAGTTTTCGCCGGGTTCAGCCCGGCCGGCCAGCGGCATGAACCCCGCGGTGAGCTTGAGCGTCCCGCCGGCGGCCGAGTAAAGAGTGCCGGCCACGGGACCGAATTCCCGCTCGGGGTGGCGGGCCAGTTTGGAGCCCCAGGCGGAGAAATTGTCGAAAGCGACCCCCGGGAAGGGGGAGTCTTCCAGCGCACTGAACGCCAGGGCGAACGAGCCTTTAATCTCGCGATGGGGACGGCCGGAGAGAAACACTTTAGCGAGGGTTTTCCCGTCTGACGCTTCGGCCAGGCTCAGCGCGAGGTCGTACTCCCCGCTTCCGGCGGGAGCGACATCCAGCCGGAGGAGGTACTCCCGGCCATTTTTGAAGCCTGGAAAGTTATCCAGCGCAGTTTCAGCCAGCACAGGGTAGCTGCGGGCGGTGAACTCCCTGCTGTTGTCGCGGAACACCAGCCGGGGGGCGGCGCCGGTTTCCAGCCACGCCAGCAGCCCGCCGCCGCGTCCCGAGTTGGAGTGGACAATCGCCGCGGCGCGCCAGTCGAGCAGCCCGGCCCCGGCACCGATCAGGAAACCGGCCGCGGAGGCGGCCGGTGCGCCGGAGACGGCGGACACAGTCACCGAGATCGAGAACGCATCACGCTTATCAGTCACCCTGCGGGTGAGAGCGTGGACAGTGCGCACCGGGAAGCGTGTCTCGCCGGTCAGGGGTACCAGCCTGCCGTCGCGCACCTCCCAGTCCTCCAGGCGGTTGGCCCACAGTTGACTGCCAACCCAGCGCTGGCGGTGGACGCCGTCCCAGTTCTCGATCAGGCCGGATTTTCCGGCGCCGGATTCAGCCGGTGCGCTGAAAGAGGGCGTCCGGGCGACAGCCGCCGCGCAGATCAGTGCGGCGGCCAGTACGCGTGAAGTTATGAATTTTTGCGGCAAAAGTGCCTCGCTTTACCTGTCGTACTAGTCGGACACCTTGCCGAACATGTCCGGATCGAACATCGGGCGCGAGCCGGGAGGCGCTGGCCGCTGCCAGGTAAACTTCTTGGTGGCCGGATCGATTCCCAGGATACGGGCCATGGTCAGGCCCCACATGTTGCGCCGGTTGCTCTCGGGGACATTGTTGGCGTCGAGGAACATCCGGAAGCGCTCGATATTGCCCACCAGGCCCTCAGGGTCCTCGTCGGTGCCGAATACGATATGCTCGAACGCATCGGGTCCGCCCTTGAGCGTGTGGGCCGTGGTCTCGCCTTCCTCGGCTTTCCACCACAGGATTTTACTGAAGCGTTCCAGGTCGTTGAGCTTGATCAGCTTGTGCAGCGAGGAGCCGGTGATGTCGAAAAAGACGTTGGGGCTCCAGCGGCAGATCTCGGCGGCCTCATCGTACCACGGGTTGCCGAAATGGGCGCCCTGGACAATCGCGCGCGGGCACATCCTGGCGATCAGGTCCAGGTAGCCGGGCCGCATCCTCATCGAACTGCCCAGGTTGACGTTGTTGTTGATCCCGCGGCTGGAAATCCCGGTATGGAGCAGTATCACCAGGCCCAGGTACTCGCAGGTGCGGTAGAGCTGGTGGTACTTGGGATCGTCCCAGTTTTTCTGCGGGCTGTGGAACTTGATCCCGACGAAGCCGGCTTTGTAGAACTGCTCGATCTCGCGGACCGCGTTGGGATCGTCGGGCCGCACGCGGCCGTAGGGGATAAACACGTCGGGGTACTCCTCGGCGGCTTTTTTGACCAGCTCCAGATCCCGCATCCAGGTCAGCACGCAGGCCATCGCGTTGTGGGCGCGGTAGGTTTTAACCATATCCTCCACCCACTGCTGGGAGCCTTCGGTGTGGTTATGGGAGTCGATAATGAAGTCCTGGGCCGCCAGCCGGGATACTGAGAAGCTGATCAAAAGAGCGAAAGCCAGCAGGGTAAAATTTTTCATGGTGCCTCCGGGGGAAAGGGTAGTTGGGGTTAGCGAGAGCTTGCTTCAAGACTATTGTGAAGCGGGGAAATTTTCAAGCTTTTTGCGCGCAGAGCG
>VRUH01000017.1:0-37347 GCA_019456185.1 Candidatus Glassbacteria bacterium
TCCCGCCCCCGCGCCCAGCGCGCCCCAGCCCACGCGGTCGCTTTTGGCCACTTTCGGGCTTTCGTCCTGCTCCCAGTGCATCTCGCTGCCGACATAAGCCTGCTCTGAATCGTTGATCTGCGAAAACGCCAGCGCACTCGACTGGCCGTAAATTCCCTGAAAATCTTTAGTCATCATGCCGATATCGAACGCCATCCCGTTGCCGCGCAACAGGGTCGGGATTTCCACGTGCAGGCCCTGGAGTTCCACCTTGTTCCGGATCACCTGGTCGCGGTTCTCCACGCTCAGCGCCATCCGCACCACCGGCGAGTCGTTGTAGAAATAGAGCCGGCAGACATAGTTGAGCAGCTCTCCGCCCTCCCTGGTTGTCAGCCTGCCCGTGCTGCGCAGCACAGCCCGCATCGGTCCGCTGCATTCCACTACCAGTTCCGAGTCCTCGTCGTACGAACTCCGGTAGGCCACGCTGTCCTGCCAGGCCACGACTCCGCCGCCGTGGTGCGGAATCAGGGTGCTCTCGTACTCTCCGCTTTCATTGGCCACGCGCACCATGTCCAGCACGTTGAAGCCAGCCTTGCGCACGCGGGCCTGAATCCTGCCTGTCTTCACCTCCAGCACCTCGCCAAGATCGTTGATCTCGAGTTTCGTCTCGAAATTTTCCCTGGTTCCCTTTTCAAGTTTCAGGCGTTTGCTTTCCGAGGCGGGAACACTGATCTTGAAATCGAGATGGACCCAGCTCAGGCTGCCGTCGCCCCAACGGGACACCTCGCGGATTTCCACGGGCAACTGACCGGAACCGGCCAGCAGGATCAACTCATCGGCGCTGGCTGCATAGCCCTCGGGCAGCGGTACGCCGCAGGTAACCGGCTCATCGACCCGGTCGAGACCGCTGGGCTCGGTGACCGTCAGTTCCACGGCGGCCAGCGGAGCAGGTTGTGCGCCAAGCCAGGCCGCGAACATGATCAGACACAATTTTTTCATCCATCCATCTCCTGAAATAGCGGTTTAAGCCGCAGCCCGCCCGGCCGGGCGCATGAGGACAGTTAAAGGCGCGAGAAACGAGCCTCCCGTCCACGGCCTGCCAGGGGAAAGCTTCGAGCGGAGGATTTTGTCCTTGTGGTGCTGCTGCGGTACTTTTAAATTACGGCCTGGCCCTCCCAAAGGCAACCGTAAATCTCGAATATTCCCTGTATCAAGCAACGGAGTCTTGCCCGATGAAACTGAACATGATCGATTTCATCGTGATCGCAGCTTATTTCGTCCTGGTGATCGGAGTCGGGATTTATTTCTCCAAGCGGGCCGGCAAAAGCATGGAGGATTTCTTCCTCTCCGGCCGGGCGCTGCCCTGGTGGGTGGCCGGCACCTCGATTGCGGCGATGGGTTTCGCGGCCGACACCCCGTTCATGGTCACCGAGCTGGTGCGGCGCAACGGGATCGCCGGCAACTGGTTCCTCTGGGCGTTTGCGATGAGCAACCTGTGCGCCACTTTCCTGTTCGTGCGCTTCTGGCGAAGGGCCAAAATCCTCACCGAGCTGGAGATTATCGAGGAGCGCTACGAGGGCAAGAGCGCCGGGTTCCTGCGTGGGTTCCAGAGCGTGTTCTACGGGATTGCGTTCAGCGCGCTGAATATCGGTTTCATCATGCTGGCGATGCAGAGTTTTATCTCGGTGATGCTGGGCTGGAACGAGTACCTGGCGCTGGGCGTGATGCTGGGAGTGACCATGATCTATGCGCTGGCGTCAGGATTGTGGGGTATCGTGGCCAACGAGGTGGTCCAGTTCGGGATCGCTTTCTTCGGCTCGATCTTCATGACGGTCGTGGCGGTGAACGCGATCGGCGGGCTGGGCGGGATCGAGACCAAGCTGGCAGCAGCGTTCGGCAGTGAAACCGCACAGAGCCTGATCAGTTTCGTGCCGGTCAGCGCTGAACTGGAAGCGTCCAAGCCGTTTGTCGAAAGCGGCGGAGAGTTCACCTGGACGCTGTTTATCGTCTATGTCTTCGTGATCTGGTGGAGCAGCGAGAAAGCCGACGGCAACGGGATGTTCATCCAGCGGATCATGGCCACCAAGAACGAGACGCACGCTTTTTTCGCCGGGGTCTGGTTCAACATAGTCTATTACGGCCTGCTGATGTGGCCGTGGATCCTGGTGGCGCTGATCAGCCTGGCCGATTTCCCCGACCTGACCGACCATAAGCTTGCCTACCCGATGATGATCGAGAAATACCTCCCCGCCGGCCTGCGGGGAATCATGTTCGCCGCGTTCCTGGCCGCGTTCATGAGCAGCGTCGACGGTCTGATCAACTGGGGTTCGAGTTACATGGTCAACGATTTCTACAGGCGGTTTATCAAGAAAGACGCCAGCCAGCGGCACTATATCTGGGTGGGACGGATTGCGATGCTGTTCGTGCTGGGCGCCGGGATCTTCGTCTGGAGCATCACCGATTCCATCGCCGATGCGTGGAAATTCATGGCCGAACTGTTCAGCGGGCTGGGGGCGGTGTGGCTGGCGCGCTGGTTCTGGTGGCGAGTCAACGCCTGGACCGAGATCAGCGCCTACTTCCTCTCGATACTCGGCTGCGTGGGTATCAACCTGATGGAGATGGGCGGAGTGCAGTTCGCGGAGTGGCAGCGCTACGTCTATATCTGTATCTTCAGCGTTGCCGGCTGGGTGCTGGTAACGTTCATTACCAAGCCGGTGAGCGATGAGAAGCTCAAGAGTTTCGTCCGGCGAGTCAACCCCGGCGGCCCGGGCTGGCGGCGGATCACCGTGATGGTTGACCAGACCAAGCTGGCCGGCGGGCCGCCGCTGAGCTACAACGTAATATCGTTCGTACTGGGCGCGCTCTCGCTGTTCATGTTCGTGTTCGGTCTGGGCTCGATATTCCTGACCTCGGCGGTCAAGGGTGTTTCAATGCTGGGCGCGTCGGTGGTGCTGGGCTACATCATTTACAAGCTGGAAATGGTCCGTCAGCAGGAGGAAAAACAGGCGGAGACTGCGAATGGATAGAAAATTGAAATAGGCTTTAAGGTTCTTCTCAATAGCTTTTTGGTTAGTGTAGGGGCGTCCGGCGGACGCCCTTTTCATTTATTCCTGAATTCGGGATTTTCCCGGTCAATTGACCAGCGGGCTGGATTGTTGATAATATATTCGCGTATCAGGTTGATACTATCGTTATCCCGTATTACGTGCTCGTAAAAACCTCGCTGCCATAGTGGTGCTCCCGGAGTGTGGCGCAGAAAATTTACCTGCCTGGTTACTGCAGCTTTAAATCCGTTTATTAGTGACCCCAATGATTTCGGTGCCGGACCGGTGACTGTTATGCGGGCGTCCGGCCGGACGCCCCTACAATTGGCACCTTCAACCAATTCTTCGATGATAACGATCCCATGCAAATGGTTCGGCATCACCGCAAATGTATCAATCCCGACTTCTTCTCTGATAGCTGGGGTTTTCTTCCATTCTTCAACCACGATCAGGCCGAATTCATTCAAACTCATCCGGCCATCCACGATTTCCCCGAACACACGCTTCCGGACATGAGTGCAGACAGTTACAAAATATGCGCCTGGAGATGCATAATCGTAGTCCTTCAAGCGAATTGAACGTCTGTCTCGCCTGATCTTCGCCATTCGCCCTCAATACACGGATTTTAAATTGGCGTATCCATCGTTCTTTCAACAGCATCACAATATTTTGTTTTGGAAGATTCTCAGTGAATTTAACATATTACTGTTTACATGCTGAGCTGAATATTTTAAATAAATCTCAATACTAGAATGGATTTCGAGGCGCACAAGACAAAAGCCTTCAAAGTTTGGCGGGAGAGATCTGAGCATGAATGGTAATACGATTTTGGCGAGCATGAATCACTGTTGAAATCACAGTGATGGGAATACTGTGTTTTCTTGTCCGAAGGATTAACGGTTATGTCCGATTCAACCAGTCCAGTGGACAGTGTTTAATGCAATCACAGCAAAATGATAATTCTCCACCATTATTGAATCTTCACCCTCACTCGCTCCAGCCCGGCAGACTTACGGTAGTCTGGTAATTTGAATAGTTATACAGCGGGTTGCGCACCGGTTTATAGAGCCTTCCCTGTTTCGGGTTGTCGTCCTGGGTGTAGACCCAGATCTCGTCCGGGTCCCAGACAACTATCTCGTCGCGGGCATCGCCGGTGATATCCAGCACGGCGTTGCACATGTCCGGGTGGCCGTCAGCGGGGAAACTCACCACGCGCCGGCCAAGGCCGTCATACATCCCGCCCTCGGCCACGTTGGGACTATGCACCCAGTACTCGCCCGGCTCGCCGGTCCAGTTGACCGGCAGGCACATGCTGCCGTACTGGTTGGGCTCGAAATCGTGGTAAATCTCTCCCGAGCTATCGTAAAAGTGGATGATTCCCTGGTTGCCCCAGAAATTGATCGACAGCGATTCCAGGCCCGGCAGGTCGGGGCGGAAATCTGCCACCGCCGGGTTCTGGCCGTGGCCGATCCAGTGGTGGGTCAGAATCTCCCCGTCGAGGCCGGCCCAGAACACCCCGGCGTCACTGGCGGCGCAGAAATAGCGCGGCGCCATGGGGCCGTCCCCGTCGTAATCGACAACCGCCACCCCGTCGGCGTGGTCGTCAACCAGCTCATCGAGGCTCCAGAGTTTTTTGCCGTTGTCATCGAACAGCGAATAACCGATGACTAATTCATCGCGGCCGTCGCCGTCGGTGTCGTAAGCATAGGGATAGTGGCCTGTCCTGCACTCGCCCTCCCACATCGTATTCAGCTTGTCGTCCAGCGCCCAGATATGCCAGTAGCGGTCCTTGATAATAATATCCGCATCCCGGCCCGTGCCGCGCAGGTCGCAGAAATAGAGGCAGTCGCCCAGGATTCGCGGGAAACTGTCGGCCGGGGCCTTGGCCACGGGGGTCGGGGCCTTGTACTTCACCACACCGGTGGCCCCGTCGGCCACGATCAGCTCCATGCCCATCGTGTAGACCACCTCGTTGGCCCCGTCGCCGTCGATATCGTGGATCTGGAAAGCCACGTCGTTGGTCAGGTGGTCTTTCTCCGGGTCGGGTTCGCCGATCCGCCAGAGGATTTCCCCATCGAACGTCATCGCGGTCAGGCAGCTCAACTCGCTGTAGGAGTCGCGGGGGGCGGCGTGATGGCGCACCTGGCCGATCAGCACGTCGGTGACTCCGTCGCCGTCCAGGTCCCCGAACCGGAGGTTGCGCCCGACCCCGAAACCCTTTGTCGAGATCTTTTTCCAGAGCACGGGCCTGGGATTTGATTCCTGCAGTTGGGCTTCCATGCGTGCGTGCTCGGCCTTCAGCGCATCGATCCGCTGTTTTTCGTCGGCGGAGCAGGTGACCTGTACGCGGTCGTAGCGCACCGGGATATCGCTGAGCAGGGCCACCTTGCCGTGGCCGAACGTACTGTCCGTGGCCGAAAGCTCCGGCCCGCCGGCTAATTTCGCCGTAATATTACTTCCGCGGACACTGATCGTGGCCACCTGGTATTTGCCCTGCTCGCGGGGGAAAATCTCGCTGGCCAGGATTTTCTCGTCCGGCTGGCGGAACCCGGTGGCGTGGTTGACTCTCATCAGCACCAGCTGGTTGCCCTCGAAGCCGAAGAAGTAGTAGCAGCGGTCGTTGCGGTAGCGGAACGCCACCCCGCTGCGGCCCTCGCGAGAGCTGTCGAGCGCCCAGCGGACCACCACGTCGTAGTCGGTCCAGAGCGTATCGCCGGTAACCACCAGCGGATGGGTATGGGTCATCTGCTCGCTGTCGAACGTCTGGGCCAGCACGTGATTGCCGTCGTCCTCCTGCTGAATCCACCAGGCTCTCTGGGCGGGTTGCTCCCAGGTGAAACAGCTTACGGCCCAGTTGCCGAACGGAGCCGCTTCGGGAAGGTAGTGGTACTCGGTGTGGGGGCCCACAGGGGCGGAGACCATCCGGGCTTCGAGCGCGGAGAAGTCGTCGTCGAGCAGGACGGCGTTGTCGCCCATTACGCCGCAGGAGAATGCAATAACTGCAAGACCGGCAATTACAAAGTAAGAGCTTCGGCGAGCAAGCGGATTCGACATCCGGTCCTCCTTAAAATAACTGGCAAACGACCTCAGCTCGCCTGCTGGCGGAACTTGTCGATCAGCGAGATGTCGTTCTCGTAGTCGTAATAGGTCTGGACCATCAGGGCCAGCAGCGAGCGGCGGTAGCCCAGGTAGGCGTCCAGGTGGTTCATCTCGGTCTCGCGCTGGCGGGTGATCATCTGCAGCAGATCCTGAAGGCTGATCGCGCCGTTGCTGTACTGATCCATACCGAAATCGGTGATCTCCTGGATCATCTTGACACTTTCCTGCATGTTGACCGCACGCCGCTGGTAGTCGTCCAGATTGGCCACAGCGTTGATAATGTCGCTGCGGATCCGGGTGCGGTTTTCCTCGATAGACAGCTCGGTCTTCTTGAGGGTTATCTCGTTGGCGTCAATCCTCGCCTTGCGCCGTCCCCAGTCCCAGAGCGGGACGTAGGCCTGCAGGCTGACCGAGTAGGAGTCGTCGTAGTCGTTCCAGATGTTGCCGAACTGGTCGTCGATATTCTCCAGCCCGTAGGTCATTTCCAGATTGACGTGGAACGCGTCCCAGCCCTTGGAGTTGTTGAGGTCGATCTCGTTCTTGCGCCGGTTAATCGACAAGCGGCGCAGGCTGGGCCGCAGGTTGTAGCCGTACTCGATCGCCTGGTTGACATCGACATAGATCCGCCTGATCTCGAATGTGGGAGTAATGAACACCGAGTCCTCGTACTCCAGTTGAAGGCGCTGCTTGATCCGCGCGCTCTCCTGGCGGATAGCGCTGAGCGTCCTGCTGAACTGCTCGCCGACGTTGGTCAGTTCCACCCTGGCCTGGGCCGGTTCGATTGCACGGCTGCTGTCGGCGGCCGAGAGTTCGATTGCAATCTGCTCGGCGAGTTTAAGGTTGGCGATCTGGTTTTCGTAAATCGTCCGGCGGGAAACCACCTCGAACAGGTCGTAGTAGTCGTCGGCGATATCATCCACCAGCCTCACCCGGTCGGTGATATAATCCAGCTCGTTGCGCTCCAGGTCCAGCTCCGCGTCCTCGATATTGTTCTTGAGGTTGTTGGGCAGGAGAAACGGCTGCTGAAACTTGATGAAGAAGCGGTTGTAGTAATCAATTTCATCAGTCTCTTCATGCTGAAGGTACCGGTATACTTTATTGTTGAGCGACAGGTAGCCGTTGGTCGGATAGCCGAACAGGATCAAAGGCTGGCTAACCGAGAGGTCCATCTGCCAGCGACGGGTGTCGGAGCGGACAAGCTCGTCGCGCTGCAGCGTGGAGTTCCACTTGGTTTCACTGGTCGAGTTGATCTCCGGGGCGCGAAGCCGCATCTCGATTTTCGATTTCAGCGAGGCCCTCCGGCTTTTGAGCCAGTAGCGCGTCCGCTCGATCCCCATCTCGAGCTGCTTGACCCGGTAACTGGAACCCATCGCGATTTCCACGGAATTCTCCAGGTCCAGCTCCAGGATCCGCTGCCCGCGCAGCGACCCGATAAGCTGCGGTTCAACCAGCATACAAAACACCAGAGCGGCTGCCAGGCTGACAGACATAACATCCCGTCCATGTGCCGATATAGTCATTTTTCCTGTTTCCTCCTGATTCCCTGTTGCGTTGCGTAATCCGTCCGGTAACACCGGCCAGCTATTCAACTGCCTTAAAACAGATAATTTATTACAATCCGGTAATTATCTCAAGCAGGCGGTTCCTGATCCTGTCGTAATCGTCGCCGTGCTGGCTCCACGGCACCCGCTCGTTCATGTCAACTTCGTTGAGCGAGCGGGGCACCACTTCCCGAACCATCTCCAGCACTGCATCCCGGCCCACCTTCTGCTCGGCCAGCCACATCAGCTCGTAATCCTGCTGGCCGCGGCGGATGTTCTTCAGCCGGATCGAGCCGAACACCCTGTCCACTCCCCGGTCCTGGTCGGGATAAAACGGCTCGCGACCCGGATAGAAAACTACCCCGTCCCCGTTGCCGAAAGCACCTGAATTACCGAAAAAGGTGATCGGATCGACAAACACGTTCTGGTGGGTATGTGCGCGCGGCCCCTGATGGTTATGAAACCAGTGCGAGCCGTGCCACTGGAACCAGACGTTGACCTGATGGATATACTTGACCCAGGCGTTCAACCGCATGTCCACCGCCTCGCCCTCCAGAATCGCCGCGCCGTAGCGGGGGCGGTAGCCGTTGTAGAACCAGTGTTCCTTACCCTGCCCCTTTAGCTGGGCGAGCCAATACAGGTTGATCCCCTTGCCGCTGGCCCAGATATCGATCTGCTTGTCGAGGGCCATGGTGTATTCGCGTGAAATAAATACCGGCAGGCGGTTGCCCGCGCCGGGATTGTTCTTGATCCAGCCGGAGCGCTCGCGGATCCAGTCGAACTTATCGGTTCCCGGTTCGTCGATCAGGTAGTTGAAATAGCGCACGCCGGGGGCGTTCTCCTCGAACCACTCCACCCACTCGTCGCTTTCTGCGCGGACCGTGTCCTGGACCATGCCGAGCACGCTTCCGCCATACATTCCTACCGGGAACACCCACTCGCCCCGGTGCTGGCCCGGTCCCTGGTAACCGGCGGCCTCGGTGTAGCCGGAGCCGTCGAGCCAGGGAAGGTACTCGTCGAGCATCTGCCGGTCGAACCGGCTGTGGTGCGGCCTGAATCCGCCCACCAGGTCTATGCGGTGGCGATGGGCCAGGTAGTGCAGCATCCTGTCCAGCTCTGCCTGACTCATCCCGGGGAAATACATCTCGATACTGCCGTGGTAGAGCCAGGTCCAGGTGTGGTTCTCATCGGGAAGGTATGCAGGCAACAGCTCCAGCCTGACCGGGATCGAGTCCACTTTCCAGCCCTGCTGGTAAATCCCGACCGTCCCCCGGTACTCCCCGGAGGGCAGGGCAAGCGTGTCCCGCGGGCAATAGAGATCGATCCAGAACCCCTGGAGAGAGTCCGGCGGGATATCGAGCGGAAACCCGCCACGTCCGGCTGCGGCGTCGGGACTGATCAGCGCGTCGGGGATCCAGCCGGTCATCCGCTCAGGGGCCGAATTGCCGGAGCCGTAGAACCAGTTGGGCTGGGTGGGGTTGGTCACCAGCAGGTAGTGCTCGCTGAACGCTTCCAGATAACCGGCCGGCCCATAAGGTATCGCGAATAAGCCGCCGAGCACCGCGCCCGTGGCCGCGTGGACCAGCGAGTCGAGCCTGATTTCCATCCCGTCCGCGCCGGCGCTGTCGGCCACGAGAATGACCTGGAAGCCCAGGATCTCGTTGTAGAGCCCGCGCAGGGCGATCTCGCTACCGTTCCAGACCGAGTTGGAGTCGCGCGAGAAATGGAAAATCTCGTCGCGGAAAATTTTCTCCCCGTCGCCGACCGCCCACTTCCCGACCAGAGAAGTGTAAAACACAACGTGCTCCGGCTCTCTTCGCCCGGAGATCGTTTTCAGCAACTCCAGCAGGTCGAATATATCCACCATGCCGGAGCCGGGCTGATGCATGTCCGCGATTTGCAGTAAACGGGGGTCCAGAGTGTCGCCGCCTGCGCGGAGTATTTTCAGCATTTCCAGCAGGTCGAAAATATTGATTGAACCGTCTGAGTTCAGGTCACCCGCCAAGGCAGCGTCGACATCGGCCGATGCGGCCCGGGCCGGGGAAATTTCAATGCTGGAAGAAACCACAAAGGCGAGCAAGCAGAAAAAAACCAGGACACGCATAAACGTACCGTATAAGCCGGATTGGATTACTTAGTGATGCCGCGGATGTGCCGGACTACTGACAGCGCTCAAACAGCTGCCGGCTGCTCAGAGTTCGCCCATAACCATGCTCATCAGACTGGTCAGCCGGGGTTCCGCGTCCGCCGCAACCGCGATAATCTCGGAGATATCGGCCGGCTCCAGGGCGTCGGGAAAACAGAGGTCTGTGACAATCGACAGGCCCAGGACCTCCATGCCGGCATGGATCGCCACAATCACCTCTGGTACGGTGCTCATGCCCACCACGTCCGCGCCGATCCACCTGAGGAACCTGTATTCCGCCCTGGTTTCCAGGTTCGGTCCCGGCACGGCCACGTAGATCCCCTTGCGGGCGGTGATCTCGTTTTCCAGCGCCAGCCGTTCGGCCAAGCCGATCAGGCGGCGGGAATAGGGCTTGCTCATATCGGGGAAACGCGGCCCTAGGCGCTCATCGTTCGCGCCGATCAGCGGGTTGGCACCCAGCAGGTTGATATGGTCCTCGATAATCATCAGGTCCCCTTTGCCGTAGAGCGGGTTCATCCCGCCGCAGGCGTTCGAGACCACCAGCACCCCGGCTCCCAGCGCTTTCATTACCCGCACAGGGAACGTGATCTGTTCCATCGAGTAGCCCTCGTAGAAATGGAAACGGCCCTGCATGGCCACCACGCTCTTGCCGTTCAGGCTGCCCAGCAGAAGTTTTCCGGCGTGCGTTTCCACCGTGGAACTGACGAAATGCGGAATTTCCGGATACGGGATCTCGCACTCGACCTCGAGGCGTTCCACCAATTTACCAAGCCCGGTACCGAGCACGATCCCCACATCCGGTTTAACACTGCTGCGCCCGGTTATTTCTTCAGCCGCCTCGCCGATTTTCCCGTAAAGGTCCTTGGCGCTCACTTTCCCCCGCCTGCAAAGTTCCTGTCCCGACTAAGAATGATAGCTCCACCGGCCGGACCGGCTCATCATCGAATTCGATCACTCCTTGTCTTCGGAGTCGGTTTCCTCCGGCTCGTCGTCACCCCAGAAAACTTCCGGTTTATCTTTCTTGCCGGCCTCCTGGGTAAGGTCGTCGCCGCCACTCTCCGCATCCGGTTCAAGTTCCCCGCCATCGGCGCCCAGGTTAAACCGGTCGGCCTCGTCTTCTTTTTCGCCCTCAACGCCGTCTTCGCTTTCTCCGCCGCCGGACGATCCCAGAATCGCGCTCAGTTTGCCGGACAGGTCGCCCACGTCTTTTTCCGGCTCCTCAGGCCCGGCGGTTTCCTCTCCTTCCGCCTCCGCATCATCCAGCACCGCCTCTGAATCCGCAGCGGACAGCTGCTCTCCGGGTGTATCTTCCAGCGGTTGGGATGCCTGTTCGGCGGCTGATTCGATAACGCCGGCGCTGTCTTTGTCCTCCACCTTGCGCGGCCCGAAATCCTCCTGCAGCAATTTCCACTGGCTGGCCACCAGCGAGCGCATTTTGACCATGAACGCTTTTTTCTCGTGTTCCTGCATCTCGATCTGATACTTGATCCTTTTCAGTTCGGACTTGGCTTCCTCGACCAGCTTTTCGGCCTGGACCTCGGCCTTGGCCACAATCAGCTCCGACTCGCGTTCGGCGGCCCGACGGGTGGAGTCGCCGGCTTTCTGGGCGGTGATCAGTGTCTCGTTCAGCGTTTTTTCCATCGATTCATAGGTTTTAAGCCGCTCGCCGAGGTGGACCAGCTTGTCCTTGAGGCTCCTGTTCTCGCGCACCATCTCTTCCAGCGTCTCCGCGGCGGCGGCCAGCAGGTCGCTAACTTCGTCCGGGTTGAACCCCCTGAGCACGCGCTTGAATTCCGCCTTCTTGAGTTCCAGTGGTGTAACTTTCACTTTTTGCCTCCAGTCGCGGGCGGTTCAGTATTTTCGCGGCCCGAAAATGGCCGTGCCGACTCGGACCATATTCGATCCCTCGGCGATAGCGATCTCGTAATCGGCGCTCATTCCCATCGACAGCACATCCATCCGGCAGCTGCCGGGAGCGGAAAGGCGGTAGCGCTCGAAGATATCCCGCAGCGTGGCGAAGCATTCGGCGGTCCGCGCTTGGCCACCCTCCAGCGGCCCGATAGTCATCAGGCCCCGCAGGCTGAGGTGAGCGCAACCGCCGATCACCTCCAGCAGCGCGTCAGCTTCCTGCGGAGCGACACCGGATTTGGAGTCCTCTGCCGACGTATTTACCTGCATCAGCAACTTGACAGTGGTCCCGGCGGCCGCCGCGCGTTTTTCGATCTCGCGGGCCAGACGCGCCGAGTCGACACTGTGAATCAACTCGAAGAGCGGCAGGACATCGCGGACCTTGTTGCGCTGAAGGTGGCCGATAAAGTGGCGGACTACCTCGCGTCCGAGCGACGGCAGTTTTTCCTGCGCTTCCTGGGCCCTGTTCTCGCCGATATCGGCCAGGCCCGAGTCGATCGCCGCCCTGATTTCAGCCACGGAACGCTGCTTGGTCACACCCACCAGCGTCACCGAACCCGGCTCAACGCCTGCTTTAAGAGCGGCCTCGGTGATTTTTTCCCTGACCCTGGCGAGCCTGTCCGCCAGCCGTTGTACCTGCGCCTGCTCCATCGGCTCAAACTAAGCGTTGACCGCCCAAAACACAAGTGCATGCATGCTCTTTAATACAGTACGCCAGGCCTTCGGTAAGGATTGCCGACTATCCGGCCGCGGCCCGCTCGATCAGCCAGTCGATCAGCCCGTCGCCGTAGCGCACGAGGTAGTACAGCCAGGAGATTTCCCGTTCCTGACGGCCGCCGCCGGGCCAGAGATGGACCCCGGCCTTGCGCAGCTGGCCCAGCATGGTTTCGTTACGGCGCTTGGCGGCCTGGGTCAGTTTGCCCTGGAATTTATCGAGGCTGCCGGATATCGCGCCGCTCGTGCTCTTGAGAGGTCCTTTCATCGTGGGGTCGGTTTGTTCGAGGAGGCCGGCTACCTGCTGGATGCCCTGCCGGAGCGTGCCGCGAAGGCCGTCCACCGCGTCGGTCAGTTCGCGCCACCGGCTGTCGCGCTCCAGCAGCTGCTCCGCCAAGCTGTCAACCCCCTGCTCCAGAGCCCCGGTGTCGAGACCGTATTTCTCAAGCACTCTGGCGATCTTGGCTTCCAGCAGGATACCCGAAAGACGGGGCCTGATTACCGGCATGGTCAGGCCCCGCAGGCTGTAAAGCGGCTGAAGCTGCGCATAATAGGCCATCTCGCCCGGCCCGGCCAGGTAGCACAGCGTGCCGAACAGCTCCGCCTCGACCAGGGGCCTCATCCTCACACCGGGACTGAACAGTTCGGGAGTCTCCTCCAGCATCCGGCGCAGTTCCGCCTCACCGATGCTTTCGTCCCGGCCTTTCAGCCTGAATCCGCTTTCGCCGTGCTGGAGTTTCACCCGGCGCCGGTCGCGCAGCACGAACAGCCCGGTGTCATCGTCCCGGGGTTTGACCTGCACATGGTAGCCGGCCCCCTCCAGCGCCCTGCTCGAGAGAGCAAACTCTCCGGCGCTGGCCGCGGAATCGAAAATTTCCTGCTCGAACAATTTTTTTGCGCCGCGGCGGATTTCCGGACTGCAAGCATCGACGACAAACAACCCGTGGCCCGAGAACAGTCCGGCCAGCAGTTCGCCGAACGCATGACCGAAATCGTGGCTGCTGTCGAATGTCGAGTCCAGCAGGGCGAAGATTCCGGAGCGGAAATCGGTATCCGGCAGGGACTCCCCGAGCTGCGCACGGGCCTCCGCCAGGTTATCGCCCAGGGGAAGCTGGCACAGCGGGCGGTAATTATCACCAGCGGCCGGTAAGCTCAGGGTACGGAGCTCGTTGGCGGTATCCGGGAGTTTGACCGAGGACGCCTCGGCCAGGTCATGGTCCTCGCTGGCATTCCAGAATACAGGCAGCACGGGCCGGTCCAGCAGTTTCCGGCAGGCGGCGGCGGCGGCGACCGCGCTGGCGCACTTGTAGAGCACGTACAACGGACCGCCGAAGAGTACCGGCTGCTGCCCCGAGCAGACGATAAAACCGTCGTGCTCCACGAACTCGTCCAGCAACTCCCGCCCGTTCGGCATCAGTTTGAAACAGCGCTGGGCTTCCAGCACGCGGGCCGCACGCTGGCGGTCAAGCCGTTTGTCGACCTCGGCGGCCACTTCACCGATTCGAGAATCGCGGTCCGGCGGACCTCCGTAAAACTCTATCGCCGGTTTTGATCCGGCCAGGTAATCGGCGGTGAGCGCATTCGTGTGCAACTTTAGATATTCAAACTCAATGCCCTGCAAACTCATTATTTACACCCCGAAAGAATTAGTCTGGGCGAGCTTTCCATATACTCCCCCTGCCCGTAGTCCCCGTACACGCGTTCCACTGTCAACCCGGCCTGGTCGAGCATGGACTCCATCTCCGCCCTGGTGTACATCCGGACCCGTTCAGTCCACCGCTGGCTGCCCTCCGGCCCCTGGATCAGCACGTCTTTCACCACCCGGCGGTCCCCGTCCTCCAGCCTGCGCCGCTGGGTGATATTCAAGCCCGCCCGTTCGGCGGTATCCTCGGCCACCAGTGTCGCGATCACCTGAGGCCGGTTGAGATAGTCAATCACCCAATGTCCGCCGGGCACCAGCGCCGATGAGATCTGGCGCAGGACCTCGCTGTTGTCCCTGTCAGCCTCGAAATAGCCGAAACTGGTGAACATGTTGATCGCCAGGTCGAACGAGGACCTGAACGGAGCCTGCCGCATATCAGCGCGGACAAACCATACCTTGCCGCCGGACGGATAATCCGTGGGCGATGACACTTGTCCGCGCTCCAGCAGCGGCAGGCTCAAATCCAGCGCGGCCACTAGGTAGCCTTTCTCAGCCAGCAGGCGCGAGTAGCGGCCCTGGCCGCAGGCCAGATCGAGCACTTTTCCGCCCCGCGATTCGCCGGACCCGGCCACCTTTATAATCAGCTCCAGCGCCTGCGCCGCCTCCTGCTCGTCACGGTGCCTGTAGACTTCGAGATACCTGCTGCCGAAAGCTTCCTCGTACCAGTTCATCCGCCCATCCGCTCATCAGGATGAATACTCAACCCTCGCCCGGCGGGACCCACGCCACCAAACCGTCAATATCAGGCCAGGCGGGTGATGGCAGAAAATGGAGATGGCTGCGGCAGGGGCAGTCAGAACTGCCGAAACCCGCTGCCGGAACCCCGGCTCCCGGCAGAGCGCCTGCGGCCTCGCTGAGGCTGCATTCGGTGACCGCACCCGCCGGAGCGGCCATGAATTCCTTTGCTGTCGCGCAGGAAGCGAGGTAATCGATATGCCAGTGCAGCTTGCCGCTGGACGGGCCGTAGAGGTGACGGTTCAGCCGGGCAGCGAGTCCGCCCATGGCGCTGCCCGCATAGAGATACCATCCCCGGGCAAACCGGAACCTGCCCAGCCTGCCGATCTCCCGCTCAACCTGAGTGTCCAGCCGGAAGCGAAACAGGTAGAGTCCCCTGTCAATTCTACTTGTGATACGGCTCTCCGCGGATTATCGTATTGGCCCTGTAAAGCTGCTCCAGCAGCAGCAGGCGCGCCATCTCGTGGGTCAGGGTCATCCGCGACAGCGCCAGGCGTTGACGGCAGGAGGCCAGCAGGTCAGCGCTCAAACCCAGCGGACCGCCGATCAGAAAGCACACCGACCGGGTTCCGCGCTCAACCAGCCTGCCGAAGCCGGCGGCGAACTTGCGCGACGTCATCACCTGGCCGCGCAGGTCCATGGCCACGGTCCAGGCCCCCGCGGGAATCCTCTCGGCGAGCCTGGCGCTCTCCCGCCCGACCACCAGATCATCCGGCCTGCCACCCGGTTCCTCCTTGACCTCGATAACTTTAACCGCGTGTCCGCAGCGTTCGATCCGGCCGGCGTAGTCATGGCAGAGGGCCGTGAGATTGTTTTCCCTGACCCGTCCGACACAGACAATAACGATCTCCACGTCACTCCTCCCCCGCCCTGCCTGTTCCTGCGCTGATAAAAGGCGGAACTTTTCCACTGGATTTCTGTAGAACATATGACAACCGGCGGGGAGGCCCTGTGCGGATTGATGGGAAAACCCCACTGGGGAATAATTTAAGGGAGCCGCCCGCACCCGTCAACACCCCGAAATTTTTGACTTTAGGTGACGGGGCGCCTATAATTGGCTCGCAGGCCGCCACCATCGGGATGGCAGGGTTAAGGAGGATCGGGGTATAGATGAAATTACCACAGTATGCAACACTCGCCGCGGTACCAGCGCTGATTTGCGCACTGCTGACAGCCATCCTGACTATCTCCGCTCCCCCCGCATACTCCGCTCGGAAAAAAGACCCGGGGTTCTTTGAAGATTTCGACGCGCAATGGCTGTTTTACAAGGGCAACCTCGGCCGCACCGCCTGCAAGAACCCCCTGATCAGCGTCCCGCTCGAACTGGCCTGGAAAAACAATGTCGCCCGCTCGATCGGCTCCACTCCGGGCGCCGGAGGAGAATTCATCTTCATCAGCACCCGCGACCGCAGGATAATAATTCTTGAGCGCAACTCGGGTGAGCGGGTCCAGCGCCGGACATTCAAGGGCGGATTCGGCGGCTCGGTGATAATCGACGGGACCAAGATGTATTTCACTACCCGCTACCCCGACGGGAAAGTTTACGGCACGGATATCAACACCAAGGACGACCATCTGGAGCGCAAGATCGGCGCCTCGGTAGTCAGCCCGATAGTGCACCACGACCGGATATTCGCCTTTACCCAGCTGGGCGAGGTGGTGAGCATGAACACCGAGGCCGGCTTCCAGAACTGGAAGAGCGAGCTCGAGGGCAATATCGAGCACGCCCCGCTCTATATCGATCCTTTCCTGTTCGTCCCCACGATCCGCGGCGGGGTCTACAAACTCGGCTCCTCCACCGGCCGGACAATCGCCGAGTTTAAAACCGACGGCCTGCTGCTGGGCGATCTCAGCTCGGACGACTACTTCCTGTTCACCGCCAGCTCCGATGGGCGCGTTTACTGCCTGGAGCCGGACAGCCTGAAAGTGGAGTGGGAAGTCGATCTGGATCAGCCGCTGTTCAGTGGTCCGATTTATGCAAAGGGATATGTCTACCTCAGCGTAAGAAACGGCAAGGTGCTGAAGCTGGCTGCGCTTGACGGTTCGGAGGTATGGGAGGCGGAGCTGAATGGAATAGCTGTCGCCCCGCCGACCGTAACCGATGAGTACGTATTTACCGGCACCAAGAGCGGCGAGCTTGCGGCATTCGATATCGAGAGCGGGGAAAAGCTGTGGGAGAAGAAAATCGATGAAGGCATCAGTTGCTCCCCGCTGGTGTACATGGACTATGTCTACTATTGCACGGACAGAGGAACGGTCTATGCGTTTCATGCCAAATAAAGTGACTGGGTTCGCCCTGGCCCTGGCCCTGACCGCGGGAACTTTCTCCCTGCTGGCCGCGGCCGAGCCTCCCGCCGTGCTGAGGATTATCCCGGTTCCCGGGCTGCTTCTGGTCGATGGAGACACGGTGGATACCGCGCCGGGCCCCACGGTGGAAATCGAAATCGAGCCGGGTGAGCACGTCCTGCGGTTTTTCCCCTACCATACCGCGGATCAATGGTACCACCGCTACCTGGTCTACCCGTTCAGCGTTGGCAGTGACGGCCGCCGGGAATTCGACCTGACGAGGACAGGCGTTTTCACCTTCCGCACCGACCCCCAGAGCGCCGTGCTGAGCTACCGGGGGCGCTTTCTGGGACGCACGCCCGGGGATTTCATGCTTCTGCTTGATGAAGGAGACTCCGTCCGGGTTACGCTCGAGGGTTACGAGGAGGAAGTCCTGGTTATCGACCGGCTCCACGCCGCCGGCAATACCGACATTTTCATCAGCCTTGACCCGCAGATCGCCAGCTTGAGCCCGGAAGACGATGAGTTGCGCGCATATCAGCATAACTCGCCGATCAGGAAGCTGGTGTCCCCGGACCTGATGATCAGCCTGAGTACCGGAGTGGCGCTGCTGGCGGTGGGCGCATATTTCAACCAGAAAGCCGACGAACATTACGAGCGCTACCAGAAACTCCTCGGACCGTCGGCCCGCGAGCAGGCTTACGACGACGCGAAGCACAACGACAGGCTGAGCAAGGCTTCATTTATTGTCGGAGACGCGGCTCTGGGGATTTTCGGCTACCTGCTGGTGCGGCGCTTTATTTTCCCATCGCAGGAACAGAAAAATGCGGAAGGCAAGCAGCCAAAAGGCCTGTCCATGGAGTTGACAACCCGCAAGGCGCAGTTGTCTTACAGGTTTTGAGCCTCTTGGGCCACGATCCAGTCTGGGAGAGAGCATATTGCAGGTCACGAATATCAATAATTTGAGCCGTCTGGTTTTGCTGGGGCTGGTTGCCTTATGCGCAGCTTGCTCCGACCGTGAACGCACGAACCCGCTCGACCCGGGCAATCCGGACAGAAACCGCGCCAATATCGGGTTCAACGCCTTGGCTGGGAACAACCAGGTCCTGATCGAGTGGAACCGGCTGGATTTTATCGACCTGGCCGGGACCAGGGTCAGGCGGATGGAGGCGGGCAGTACGGATACCGTTACCGTCTCAGATACTACTCTGCCCTTCAGCGCCACCAGGTTTGTCGACAACAGCTCGAAAAACGGCACCACGTACAGTTACCATCTGATGTTCGACGTGGTGGGCAGTAACGAGAAGCCCACAACAGTGCCCGATACGGTCACGCCGGGACCTGTATTCAGTTGGGTGGAGCTGATCGACTACGGAGAGGTGGTTCTGTTCACACCGGATTTCCGCGACGAGGTGGTGAGCCTGGAGGTCAGCTTTTATGACGTTGTCGACATTCAGGTCGGAGCTGTAATCTGGGTTCTCGAAGCAGGCGGGACGATCCACCGCTTCCAGCGCACCGGTGAGCTGATCAGCAGCGGGGATTTGCTTAATGTCAGCGCATTCGTCTTCGACCGTCTCAATGGCGGAGTCTACGTGGCTCTTGCCGGTGAAAGCGGGCTGGTCTACTACTTCCGCGCCAACGGGGACCTGGTCAACTCGAAAGCAACCGACAGCCGGATAACCTCGTTAGCCATCGACGGGATTGCCAACGATTTGTGGTTCGGATCGTCCGATCCGGTGATCGGCAAGCTCAATGTCCGGGCGAGCACCAACTCGTATTCTCAATTTCTCGATCCCGAATTCGACAAGCCGGAACTGGTGGTAACCGCCAGTGGGAAGTCGGGGGTCTGGATCGGCGACCGCGGCAATAACCAGGTGATAAATTTCAATACCACCGGAATTATCTGGACCAAGGGCGGCTTTAGCGCGGTCAACGACATTGCCGTGGACGATGCCGGCGATCTTTGCTGGGTGGCCGACGCCTATGCGGACCAGGTTACGGTCCTGAACGGAAGTGACGGCTCGGTAATCAACAAGCTGTCCGGTTTCGGCAACCCGTTTTACCTGGCCTACAACCGCGAGACCAACTCCGTGATTGTCAGCGGCAGTACGGGCAAGATAACGAGCGTTTCCGAACTGGGTGAGATAAACTGGTCCGTGCAGAACCCCGACCGGACAGGTAAGATAGCGCTGGCTTACTGAGGCGCCGCGCCATGTTCGTTCAGCCAGGCGCAGACAAGCGGATAGAGTCTGTTACGCCGCACACCGAGCTTTTCCGCCGCCATCGCGGCAAGCTGTCTGGCACCCAGTCCTGCCGCATCCTCCACTGACTCCAGCATTTTCGACAACCGCTCCTCCACCTCTTGCATGTCAAGCCGCGCGTCTCCGCCCTGTTTACCTTCCACAACCAGCACCACCTCTCCGCGCACGCCCTCTTCACGCTCCGCATATTCGACAGCCAGACTCGCCAGACTCCCCCGTGCGATCTCCTCGTAAATCTTGGTCATCTCCCGGCAGACCGCTGCCCGGCGCTCACCCAGAATCGAGGCTGCGGTTTCCAGCACGCCGGCTACTCGTCTGGCCGGGCAGAAAAACACCAGGGTGGCTTCGATTTCTTTCAGAGCGTGGAAAGTATCCTCGGTGGCTTTCTGCCTTGGCGGAAGGAAACCTGCGAAATAGAAACTGTCCGTGGGCAGACCGGCCGCGCTGAGAGCGGCGGTCAGGGCCGACGGGCCGGGAACCGGGACAACGGTGATATCACTTTCTGCTGCCAGACGGGCCAGACGGTAGCCGGGGTCGCTGATACCGGGAGTGCCGGCATCGGTGACAAGCGCTACTGTCCTGCCCTCGGCAACCAGGCCGCAAATCCTGGCGGCCGCGGTGCGCTCGTTGTGTTGGTGATAACTGATCAGTTTCGCGCTGATACCATGGCGGGAAAAAAGCTTGCGGCTGTGGCGCGTGTCCTCGCAGGCGATAATATCGACTGCCCGCAGGATTTCCACGGCGCGGAACGTGATATCATTCAGGTTGCCCAGCGGCGTGGCCACCACGTAGAGGCAACCCGGTTTGACCGTGAAGTCGTCCGTCATACGGGCCGGAACCGGGTCAGAAGTTAGTGATTATCCGGCTCTGGGCGCCTTCCTGTATCCCCTCGCTGATCCGGTTGTTCACACTGTTCATCAGCTTCATGTAGTTTTCCTGGCCGGAGATCAGCGCCTGGATCTTGGGCTTGCCCTGCACTTCCTGCATCGTTTCGGTGTATTCCTTGCGAGTCTCCTCGTCTATTTCCTGGCCGTCGTGCTGGGCCTTTACTACCTTCTCCTCCATTTCCTTGAGCTTGCGCATCGACTCGAGTGTTTCCTTGTCGTCGTCCACTTCCCTGGTAGCCGCAGTGTAATATTTATATTCAGGTGTCTGGGCAATCAGCTTTCCCAGGTCTTTGGCTGCGCTCTCGATATCCATCACAAACCCCGCTTGATTGAATTTAACCGGTATCTCAGTATTTTCTACTACCGTTTTATCCACTCAGGACAGCGCCTGATACGTATTCACCGATCCAGGTTCCGTTCTCCTGACGGCTTTTTCAAGTTTGATAATACCTCACAAACATAACATTGTCAACCTCGTCCGAACCCCTTATTTCCCCCAGGGCAGTTCCGCCCTGCCGATTTCAACCAACCTGAAATCGTCGGCCCACACGGTGCCGCTCATCACCTGGATACCCACCGAAACATGGGTGGTTTGAGTTCCCAGGCGCGTTTCGATCCGGTACGGCCGCCACTGCCTGTCCACGGTTGCCCTTGTGTGGCTGACCGCCTGACGGCCTGCCCCGCCGGGGGAATTGTCCATCACGAAAAGAGTCACCTCCCGGCGGTCGCTCTCAGCGCGCAGCCAGACAGTCAGGCGCACGTCGCTGGCCGGGTTGACCCTGAACCGCGCGCTGGACAGCTTGGCCCATATCGGCGGGTCGGCAAGCTCGATACGCCAGCAGAAAGTACCGTTGTTAGGATTCTCGGGCAGCGGTCCCCAGAGTTTCGGGAGCTGGTACTGGTCGCTGACGATCAGGTGCCAACTGTCGGCGGGGAGGCTGTCGGTGCGGATGAAATATCCGCCGGCCTCCTCGAACCCAGAGTCCGGCACCTGGATCGATTCCACGGCCTCATAGGCCAGTTCGGCAGGCTCGTAGCGCAGCTCCACCACGCTTTTCGGCCCCCTCCTGCCCCACTTGTTGCGGGAGACCACTTCCAGCCGGTTCTTGCCGGTTTCCAGTTCCCAGAGAATGCGGCTGCCGGAAGGCCTCCAATCGCAGTCACCCATCCTCACCAGATAAGTATCGAACTCCGGCGTATGGGTCTTGAATTCGAGGTCCAGAACGCCCTCGGTGAACCCGGGGCGGCGGAGATCGATCTCGACTTCGTTGAGCGGGAAATTCCAGTCCTGCTCGTAGCGCACCTCGGTCCCGGCGAGGATCGGCGGATCGCCGGGCTGCCACCAGCCGATATGCGGCAGGCCTGTCTGCAGGAGGTCATTGAGCTGGCTGTTCATCTGCAGAGGTGTTCCGGGCGCGCCGGCGGGCTTGGGAGCCAGGGGCGCGGAGAGAAAATCGTTGCGCGGGATATAGCGAATATGCCGGTAGACCCCGGTCTCGGCCAGGGTGCTGTCGGCGGTGCGCCAGGGGAACCAGCGGTTGGGGTTGAGATTTATCTCCCACACGCCGCTGCCGGCCAGGCTGCCCGATTCCCGGCTTAGTTTGTGAAGTTCGAGCGCACCTGAAGGTATCCCGTTTTTTCGATACAAATTCCCGGTCCAGGCGTCGATAATCACCCACTTGCCGTAGTCATCGCTCCAGTACTCAAGCGCGTGGTGCCAGTGGCAGGGCACTATCCTGCTGTGCAGCCCGATCGCGGCAAACGCCTGCATGGCCACCAGCTGTTTGTATGTGCACCAGTACTGCTCTCCCTGGTCCACGTTGTCCAGGATTTCCAGTGCGTTCCACACAGGGTACTCAATCGGCGCGGCGTGGGCCCAGCGGTTGCAGATCATCAGGGCGATCCGGCTTACCTGCTCCAGGTCGTCCCGTGCGCCGGCCAGCAGGGAATCCAGATTCAGCCGCCGTTTCAGCTCGCCCAACTGGGGGTCGTCCCAGCGCTGGAAGCTGAACGGATGTTTCGGCAGGCGGGCCGAGCCGTTGACAAACTCCGTGAAATGAATCCCGTGCTGGCCGGCCGAATCGCTCTCCGAGACCGGGATCCAGTACTCATAGCCGGCTCGCGGAGCTTCTTCCGCATGCGCGGACATACCTGCCAGCCCGGCGGTAACAGCCATGACCAGCGCCAAGACACCGGGAGTTAAGTCAAGTCTTCCCATCTGCTCCTCCATCTCATCTTTTACTTCAAAAACCGGTTATAATCCCATAAATACAGTCCATTGCGTCAGTTCAGCATCACAAGCAGCACTCTCGCTTGTCCAAATCCCCTGTCCCATGCATTGACATGCAGCGGCGGATGGACTAAATTAAAGCGACTGCCAAAATGTCAGATATTTTGCCAAATTGCATTTTCATATCAAATAAACTTGGCCGGTTAGAATGCAGCTTCAGGACTACAAACTACTGGTTACCGACAACGACCAGGAAGCCGCCTCGCGGGTGCTGGGCACGCTCAGCTCGCGCGGGATGCACGTCCGCAAGATAAGCAGGCTGCCCCGGATCGACAATCTTTCCGGGGAAGACGACGTCGTGATCGTGATAATCACCGGCGGCCTGCATGAGAAATCGACCATCAGTTTCCTGGAGTCGATAAAATACGCCCCGGCCAGCGTGGGAGTGATCTGCCTGGCCGAACCGACCGAGCCGAAAACCCTGGCCTGGTTCGATTCACTGGGAGTGGACGAGGTGTTCGAGAAACCGGTCAGCGGCGAGGATATCGCCCAGGCCACCTCGCGCCTGCTCGACCGCAACCGCCTGGTGGGCAGTATCGGCATCATCGGCCGCACGCCCCCGATGCGCGAGGTGATCGAACGGGTGGCCCAGTACAGCCAGGTCAACAGCATGGTGCTGATCAGCGGCGACAGCGGCACCGGCAAGGAACTGGTCGCCCAGGCCCTGCACAGGCTGAGCGCCCGGCGGCACCAGCAGTTTATCGCGGTCAACTGCGGGGCGATTGCCGAGGGCGTGCTGGAAAGCGAGCTGTTCGGCCACGAGAAAGGCTCGTTCACCGGGGCCTCCAGCCTGCGCAAGGGGTATTTCGAGATCGCCGACGGGGGAACGATATTCCTCGACGAGGTCGGCGAGATGCCGCTTGGCGTGCAGGTCAAACTGCTACGCGTGCTGGAGGAGAAAGAATTCATGCGCGTGGGCGGCAGCAACCGGATCAGGGTCAACGTCCGCGTACTGGCGGCAACCAACAAGGACCTGGAACTGGAGGTGGAGCGCGGGGCGTTCCGCCGCGACCTCTACTACCGGCTCAAAGTGCTCTCGGTCGTCATCCCTCCCCTGCGCGAGCGGCGCGAGGATATTCCCCTGCTGTTTAACTCTTTCATCAAACAATTCTCGCGGGAAAACGATAAAACCTTCGCCGGGATCGACCCCGAGGCCCTGGAGATCCTGAAAAATTACGACTGGCCGGGCAATGTCCGCGAGCTGCGCAACCTGGCCGAGAGCATGGTGGTCTTAAGCCTGGGCAACAGGATCAGGCCCCACGATATCCCGGAGCAGATTTTCCGCCGCGGCGATCCCGGGCGGCTGCTGCCGATCCCCTACGGCCTGGAAACCGAACAGCGCGGCGGGCGCGAGGCCATGGAGCTGGGCCTGCTCTACCAGGCGATTATCGGCATGCAGAAAGAACTGCGGGAGCTTAAACGGATAATCGCCGGGGACAGGGAGAATGTCTCCAGGCCAACCTACGCCGCCGCCGGCCGCCCGGAGACTCCGGCTGCGTACGATAGCGGCGGCGGCGAGGACCCGCACGACATCTCGGCCCTGGGCAGCGTGCGTTTCGAGGAGGGCGAGGAACAGCCGGCCGCCGCGGGCGCGCGGAGCATGCGCGAGGTGGAGAAACGGGCGATTGCGCGGGCGCTGGAGGAGGTGGACGGCAACCGCCGCAAGGCCGCCGGACTGCTGGGGATCGGGGAAAGGACGCTGTACAGGAAAATTGGGGAATATGGGTTGAAGTGAGGTTGATTAAACACGTATGAGAGAAGAAAAATGAAGGATGATCTCTACAAACTATGGCCCGATGCTCAACAATTACTTGATAAAGGAAATTGGCGTTTAGCTTTAATTCATTGGGCTATCGTAATCGAAAAAATGATTTCAAAAAATTCCTTTAAAGCAAAATATGCGAAGTATACGCGGGAAATTGTGAAAATTGCAAAAAAAGATTGTGGTGATGATGAAGTAGTAGCGCGTACTGCATGCCAAGACATTCTGATAGGTGCTGTTACCAATTTAGTGAATACAGGAAGGGCCGGTAAAAGACTTCCAAAGTTAACAAACTATTTTGCCTGTGAGCACGAAAGAAAAATATTTTGGCTTAATAGTGATTATAAAGAGTGGATATTACAATGGGCATATTGGGCTTTTGCTGGACGACTGGCAACTCATGGCGGATTGGCAAGGCTGTTTATTGTTTTTGGATTTCTATCTGCAACTATCTTTTCCTTTTTCTATATTGGCGGCTTGGAATGGACTGATCGTAGCAGTACCGACCCTATTCTTTGGTACCACTATTTTTACTTCAGCGGTCTGACTCTTACTACACTAGGATATGGTGACCTTCACCCTATTCCCTCAAGTATGTTCCATTGCTTCATTTCTATAATTGAAGCAGTGGTTGGATATCTTCTCCTTGGCCTTATGGTATCTGGTTTTATCCAATTCAACACTATGCCTTCCTGGCCGCACAAAGAAGATATTAATGATAAAATCAAAACTTACTTAAACTTATGGGATATAGAGCAATCCCTCATTAATTCAGATGAAAATCCAAAAATGAATATTGAATCTATCCCTTTGACAGAGCGGGAAATCGAAATAATTGAGGATTTGCGCGCGGAGTATGGCGAACTTTCTGATGAGTTCTGTACATCTATCGGGGCACTATTTCGTCAGACGCGTATACTCTTAACTGCGGTCGCCGAAAGAGCCGATAATGGACTTTTTGAGAGTCATTTAGCACTTTTAGGTATTCTGAACCGTGCGCATGAGTTGCTACAAGGTGGGATTCAACAAGTTACATGTTCAAACAGGCATGTTTGGGGGGCATGTTTCCGAGGCTTGATTGAGACTTACGGCGCTATAGCGTGGGTCAACGAAAAACCATCCAGTCTGCCAAGTCTTATTCAAAATGAAGGGACTAGTATAGGCAAGTTATTGGCTGTCGCATACAAAAGAATAAATGGTCTCAAGAAGAGCTATAAAAGTCTCAGCAGTTTGGTACATCCTCAAAGTAAATCTCTCTTACTGGGAATGATACCGTTAAGTGGTGCTCAGATGCATGCTTTTTTCGCTGTACCTGCACCAAGCCTATCTGAAAACGAAGTGAAATCGGGTCTAGAGGATTTGGTTGGTATTTGTGTACTCATTCATGAAGAAATACAAGCGCTGATCGACTTACATCCGGAGGTAATCAATAGCGGAAAACTTGTAGGGAGAATTGAGTGGAAAGGCAAACCTCCTGATTCGTCAGAAAAATAATGGCCTATCCGTAGGCAAGAACATTAACGTCTCGCGTAGGATAGGCCATTTTGCATTACGCAGATAGAGCTTGATGTAGGTGCCTAAAAAATATACTAATTAGCTTCGAACTCGGTGACGCTCACAACGCTATCACCACCAACCATAATTGGTACTCCCTCCTTGATTCCCCGCTTCCAGGTGCAGATAAAAAACGTACCGGGCTCTTCTTCTGGCCCTGTTGATTGCAGAATTAGAAGTACTAGTTCACCTGTACGCTCATACACTTCCCCGACGACCGCATCCAAAAATACACGGCCTTTTCGATGTTTAATCCTGTGAAACCTTTTCTCCGAAAAGTTCCACCCTACCACTTCTTTTGCATGCTTTTTCGCTGCTTCGCAGACAGCTTCTGCTGTCTTGCTATCTCTTGCTGCGGGAACGAAAAATTGCATTGCTCCTCCCTTCCACATTGAGTTGAAAAATCAACTTCCTCCACCCGCCAATGCAACATTCGTAATGCGCTTTATCCTTTTTTATAGTATAATATTGCTCCTTACAATTGCAATGGTTATTCTCATTGCATATTTTACTGAAAAACATTTAGCCGTATAATAAAACCGCCGGAGTCTCCCCCGGCGGTTTTTCCGTCTATTATGTTAGCCTTTCTTACTTTCCCTTGACAATACTCACGTTGTGCAGGCGGCCCATGACCGGCAGCTCGCCCACCAGCGGCAGGGCGTAGTCGATAAACTTCTGCGAAACCCCGTTGGTCCCCTCGATATACTCCCTGGGCATGGTGATCGTGTTCTTGGCCACCTTGTTGATGTCCACCACTTCGTAATCCACCTCGTAGGGTTCGTTGCCGAGGCGCTTGATCGCGATACTGCCCTCGTAGCGGCCGTTGACCGCGGCGCGGACAGCCTCCTCGCCCACCCTGCGCGCCTCGGCGGCGTCGGTCTCGGAGACGATTGTCGGGAAGCAGCGCTGGAGATAACCGAACGTGTCGCAGCGCACCCGCTTGATCTTCATCTTGCCCCTGACCAGCCCGACCAGCGAGTCGCCCAGCGCGCCGGTGCCGGAGAGCTGGACATTGCCGTGAGAGTCTTTCTCGACATTCCGGACCAGCTTCTGGATAATCGGCATGCCTTTCTCGTCGTGGACCCCCTCGCTGACCGCCACCACACAGCGGCCGTACTTCCTGTACACCTTCTCGATATCGGCGACAAAGGCCTCGGTGTCGAAAGGGATCTCGGGCAGGTAGACCAGGTGCGGCCCGTCGTCCCTGCCGTTCTTGCCCAGCACGCTGGCGGCGGTGAGGAAGCCCGCGTGACGGCCCATCACCACGCCGATATACACGCCCGGCAGGCTGAGGTTATCGAGGTTGATCCCCTGGTAGGCCATCGCCACGAACCGTCCCGCCGAGCCGAAGCCCGGACAGTGGTCCGTTTCCTTGAGGTCGTTGTCGATCGTTTTCGGGATATGGAACGCGTGGAACTCGTACTGGGCGTCCTTGGCGAACTCGTTGATGATATGCGCGGTCTCGGCGCTGTCGTTGCCGCCGATATAGAAGAAATAGCGCACGCCGTGCTTGCGGAAGTTGTCGAAAATGACGTGGCACTCGTCCTTGGTCACTTTCTTGCGCACGCTGCGCAGGGCGCTCGAGGGAGTGCGGGTGACCAGTTCGAGGTTATCCAGGCTCTCGGCCCGCAGGCTGATGAAATTCTCCGTGAGGATGCCTTCCACGCCGTTAAGCGCGCCGTAGAAATCCGTAATCTCCGCATATTTGCTCGCCTCGAGCACCGCGCCGATCAGACTCTGGTTGATTACGTTGGTCGGTCCTCCCGACTGCCCGATCACGGCCCTTCCCTTGTATGCGCTGCCCATTCTTCACTCCTTCTCGCACTTATTCAAGTGGTAAATCACTCTGCCCGATGGATCTCTTTTGTAATGTAAAATCGTCGGCCGTCCTCATTCGCGGAAGCGCACCGGCTGACCCGTAGCCTCGGTAACCGCCAGCCAGAGCATGCTGTCCGGGCTGACCTTCTTCTTGCCCGAGGTCACCGTGGTGAGCGGGACATGGGTCAGCACATTGTGCCACAGCCCCACCACCATGTCCGTCCGGCCGGTCATCGCCGCATGAACCGCCGCGCGGCCGAGATCGTTGCAGAACAAGCTGTCGCTGCTGTTGGCCGGTACGGAGCGGATCAGATAGCTGGGATCGATATATTTGATGTTGATTTTCTCCCCCTGCCCGTCGAACCAGTCCTTGATCTTGTCGCGAAGGAACATGCCGATATCCTTGGACATGGTCGAGTACTTGATATTGCCGGACTCGTCATAGGCCAGCTCGCCGTCGCAATGCTCCAGGCCCGCTCCCTCCGCCACCGCGATTACCGCGTGGCCGCGCTTTTTCAGCCTGTCGCGCAGCATGGTCAGGATTCCGCGCTCGCCCTCGAGGTCGAACTGCACCTCCGGGATCAGGGTGAAATTGACCACCATGCTGGCCAGGGTGGCGAAACAGGCGATAAATCCGCTGTCGCGGCCCATCAGCTTGACCAGCCCGATCCCGTTCGGAGCGCCAATTGCCTCGTTGTGTGCGCAGTTGAGCACCCGCGCGGCCTCGTCGACCGCGGTCTCGAAGCCGAATGTCTTGTAGACATAGAGAATATCGTTATCGATCGTCTTGGGCACGCCGATAACCGCTAGTTTGAGGCCGCGCTCCAGCGCGCAGACGGCCACTTCGTGGGAGGCCCTCAGCGTGCCGTCGCCGCCGATGGCGAACAGGATGTCGACACCCCATTCCTCGAGCCTGTCGGCAATGACTTCCGGCGAAACTTCGCCCCGTGAGCAGCCCAGCACCGAGCCGCCCATCTTCTGGACCCCGTCCACGTAGTCCGGAGTCATCTCCACGGGCAGTTGAGCGTTGTCCGGATCGAACCCGGCCAGGCCGTAGCGCACTCCCAGCACCCGTTTGACGTTGTAGCGGTAGAACAACTCGAGGTAGATCGACTGGATGACGTTGTTCAAGCCCGGACTGAGGCCGCCGCAGGTGACAATCGCCGCGGTCGCCATCCGGGGCGGGAAAAACAGTTTGGCCCGCGGCCCGGCTTTCTCGAAATACAGGCCCTCGCCCTTCTCTTGGCCGGTGGTAATCGATACCTGGTAGGGTATTCTTGCATCCTCGGGCACGTAGTCCGGCAGCCCGTCCCCCGGCTCGACCGACAGATTGAGCGGCGACTCGTATTTGCACGGCCCGAGCCTGGCGACCTCGAGGTCCTTGCTGTTCAACATTTTGATGTTCCGTGATAAAAGCCGACCTGGCAGTCAGCCCGCCGGAGAGCCCCGGCGGCCCAGCTGCGGAAAGCGTTAAATGTTAGCTGTTTGCGAGGAAGTTGTCAAGTCAGATTGCGTTCAGGTGCTGTTGAACACCCTTAACGAACCGGACAGGGCGGAGTTAGTTCTTCAGCAGTTTGAGCAGTTCCAGCAGATCGAATATATTCACCTTGCCGTTGATATCCAGATCCATCGCCAGCCGCTCACTGTCGGTTGGCGATTGCCTGCCGCTGATTACTTTCAGCATTGCCAGCAGGTCGAAAATATCCACCTTGCCGTTCAGGTCGCCGTCACCGGCCAGCACGGGACGGAAAACGAGCTGGAGCAACTCATCCGGCGCATCCGCGGGGTAGCGCGCGAAGTTACCCAGGGTGTCGGTGGCCTCGACAAAATAGCCCACCTCCGCATCCGGCTCCAGGCCGCTCACAACCGCGCTGAACGAGTTGTCATCCCCGGAAGGCGACATCAGCAGCGTATCGGCCGCCTGGGGGCCTGTCAGCAGGATCGCCGCAACCGTACCGAGGTCCGTATCGGTAACCGTGGCGATGATCAGCATCCCGCTGCCGTCGGGCGAGCCCGACAGAGCGGTCGAGGAGATCAGCGGACGGGTGGTGTCGCCGACGTAAAAACTGAAATATTCATCGGGTACTTTCTCGGGGCGGATAGCCTGGTTGCCCTGGGTGTCGATTGCCTGGACGTAGTACTGGACCCTGGTGCCCTCCGGGCGCTTGGGCAGCAGCGCGGCCATGTTCCCGCTGTCATCGACCGCTCCGGCGGTGACCCAGACCCAGCCGGTGAGCTGGGGAGAAAAATCGCGCCAGTAGACCCGCACCTCTTCCACCGATGAAACGCTGTCGGTGGCGGAGAGCAACAACTGGTAGTTCTGCCGTTCGGGGGCCTGGTTGCGCATGGGCGTAACCGCGAGCGACGGCGGAGTGGTGTCCAGCCCGCGGACGGCTGCGACCTCGGCCCATTTTACGCGGGCCGCGGCGGCGTTGGCGCGAAGATCGTCCAGGCCCTCCCCGCCCACAATCGCGAATGCAACGACCAGTTCCTGCTGCGGCTTGAGATAAACCGGCCCGGCGCTGAGAATCTGGCTGTAATCTCCGACGGCGGCGGAAACCGTATCCTTCCACGGATTGCTGATCATCGCCGCCCATTTCTCCTGACCGCTGAAACCGTCGGCGATATCATCATAGAAATTCAAAATCCTGGCTCCGCCGACCCCCTGGGTCAACAGGACGTTGCCGACGTAATAATCCGAACTCCCGTCGAACATGTACATCAGGGCATTTTCCCGTTCATATGCGCCGAAATCGTTATCATTGTCGCTGTTGACATCCCAGTCGATATGCTGGGCGACCATCAGTCCCTTTAAAGCGGAATCGGCCGCACCGGCGAGACTGTATTCCACAATTATGAAATCTTCATCCGCGCTGCCGGCCCAGCCGTAACTTCTCTGACTGACAACAACGCCCAGCGGAACATCGGCATTACTGTCCGCATAGACACCGTGTATTTCCTGGTCAGCGTAGCCGCCGGGCTGGAAAATTTCCAGGTTGCCGCCGGTGACAGCATTGAAGTCGCGGTTGAAATTTATAACACCGTTATCCCTGTACGAGGCATCGCTGACAGTGTTCGGACTGTTGGCAATCATCAGTCCGCCCTGGAACAGATGGTCGGGCCGCAAAGCAGATGTCCTGGGATAAACAAACCCGCCGCCATCGTTGTCATCTACCCCGACAGTCCCGTAATTAGTGATACTCAGACCGGCCTTGTTGATATCATGAGTGGCGAAAGTTTCCACCGGCGTCGGCGGTTCCCCGCCCACATCGATAGCGAACGCCAGGATCTGCGAGTACTCACCGATTGCGAGGTTGACATCGAACGTGCGGATTTCCGCCAGCGGAATGCTCTGCGAGAACGAGAGCGCGAACGGCGAGGAGGCGTTATTACCGCTTCCCCCGTTGGAGATACTGCCGTAGCTCACAGCGCCGCTGGTAACCGTCACATCGATGCTGTTGGACGTCACTGTCGCTGAAACGGACCCCGCCGACAGGCCGTTGTTGGTCAGGGTCAGCACCACGCCGATCTGCTCGCCCGGCGACACCAGGCCGTCAGCTCCGGCTGCCAGCTCGATCCCGGTGATCGTCAGCCAGGGCCGAGTGGGGCTGCCGGCCAGTGCCACCGCGCTGTCGGCGTTAATCGCGCCATAGCCGAACAGGGTGTCCGGCCCGGCGACCCCGAGATCGGTGGCCGAGCTGCGCAGGATGTCGTAGACCTCGTCAGGTGTCAGCTCCGGGTTGGCCTGGCGGACCAGGGCGGCCACGCCGGCGGCCAGCGGGCAGGCGAACGAGGAACCGGTGATATTTCTGTAAAGCAAAGAACTGAACTGTGTGCCATTAGTAGTAATAATTTGATGCCCCGGCGCGACGATATCCGGCTTGATCACGTTGGGGTCGCAGAGCGAGGGGCCGGGCATGCTTTCGCTCGCCCATTGCCAGAGGCTGTCCACCGAAGTGACCGCGAAATAGTTCGGGCTGTTGGCCGGCGGAGCGACTTTGAATCCGTGTGCTCCGGAACCTGCCCCATAATTCCCGGCCGCCAGGATCGGCACGACGCCGAGCAGCTTCAGGTTATCCAGCGCTGTCCAGTAATATTCACTGCAGCCCTCGGATGCAGGGTCGGCGAACGACAGGTTGAGGATATCCGGCACATCATCAACTGTCGCCGGGTCCAGGTCGGGGTCGGCCATCCATTCCATGCATCGCAGAACCGTTTCCGGATCACCGCTATTCACATCGAACGCCTTGGCGGCTATCCATTGCGCGTCGGGTACGACACCGATCGTATCGGCGCCGGACTGGGCAACCATGCACCCCATCGTCCCGGTTCCGTGGGTGATGGGATTGTCATCGAATGGGAAAGTGCTGCCGTCAATCGCATCGAACCAGCTCTCGGTGACAGTTGCCCCGTTGGCGCCGCGCCACTTGGCGGCCAGCGCCGGGTGGGTCCCATCCACCCCCGAGTCGATATTTCCCACCAGGATACCCCGGCCGGTCAGCCCCCGCTGCCAGAGGGGACGGACATTCATGTTGGCCAGCGCCCAGTTGAATATTTTCCCGTCCTCGGCCAGGGTTGTCCCGTCTCCAGCGGCTGAAACCGGTTCAGCCTTACTCTTTACCTTGACCGAATTAAGGTAAATCCGGCGGTTTTCCAGTACGCGCCATACATCGGGCCTGGCGGCCAGCTCGGCCACACGGCTGGCCGTGGTGGTAACGGCCACAATATTTGCAATCCAGAATGGGCGGTAACTTTTTACCTTGCCCTTGCTGTGCTCGGTATTGAGAAAATTAATCAACGTGGCCTGACTACGAGCGGATTCCAGCTTGAGCGTTTCCACTACTCGGCGATGGCGCTCCTTGCGGGTGGCCCTGCCGCGGCGAAGCTGGTTTTCCAGATCGATCAGGTCGAAACTTAGAGATGGGGCCACCAGGACAGTTATCGCCGAGTCCGGGGGCGCGGCGCGAAGTGCCTGCTCGAATTCCGGTTTCAGCGGAGCCGCCGCGATTACCGGGCCGAAAGCGGCAACCGCAAACAAAACAGCCGCAGCGAGGATTTTGCTCAAACTGCAGCGCTTCGCCGAACTGATCACGGGACTGATCTCCTGAAACCGTTAGCGGGGGGATCGGTGTAAGTATGGGGCAAGACGGCCGGACAATATATTCAGCAATAACCGTACCCGCCACCTACTGACGGCCATCGGCCGGGCGCGAGGAGAGTGACTTGATCTTCTCGATTATCCGGGTGGTGGAGTAGCCTCGCTGGAACGGCAGGCTGTAAACCTCGCCGCCGCGCTGCTGGACCACTTGATGGCCGACAATGTTCTCAATCGACCAGTCGCCGCCCTTGACCAGCACATCCGGCTCCACGGCCTTGATCAGTTCCAGGGGCGTATCCTCGGCGAACAGGGTCACGTAGTCCACGCTGGCCAGCCCGGCCAGCAACAGGGCGCGGTCGCTCTCCGGGTTTATCGGCCGCTCCTCGCCCTTGAGCCTTTTTACAGATTCGTCCGCATTCAGACCCACCACCAGGATATCACCGCAGGCGGCGGCGTCCTCCAGGTAAGCGATGTGGCCGGGGTGGATAATGTCGAAACAGCCGTTGGTGAACACCACTTTACGCCCGGCTGTTTTTTCGTCACGGAGCGCCTCCGCCAGTTGCCGGCGGTCCAGGATTTTATCCTCGAACGCCCTTTTAGCTGAGCCCATCGCATAACTCCCGTTTTAAGGCATTTCCGGCCTGGCGCGGTAACAGTGAAACCGGGCCGGATTCAGTTGAGCAGCAGCGCGTTGGACAGTTCGATCCTGAAAAAAATCCAGCGGGTCATAGGCGCCGCCGGTATGAAAAGCCTTCACTGTCCCGGAAAACATCACCTTTGGTCCCCGCGCCTCAACTGCAGCACGCGGTTTTCATTGGCCCCGTGGCGCAGGGCGTTCAGGCTGACCTGGCCGTGGGAGTCCGGATCGTCCATCACCACCTCCATCCGGTATCCGTCGCCCTCCTGCTCCACGCTGGTCACCAGCCCGCTCCAGATCACCCGTTCCCCGCCGAATTGCTCGCGCAACGCCTTGCGTCGAAGCTCGGTGACGCGCCCGGATCCCGTCCTGGCGGCTGAGCGCCTCGTCGAGATCGATACCGCAGACCGGGCACAGATCGGCATCGTCAGGGATATTACTGCGGCAGGCCGGGCAGCGGATCGTACTGACCGGCTGACTGAATTCACGGCGGGCAACCGCCCTGCCGGCCGAGGGTTCGGCGACTTGCCGGGCTGCCTCGGCGGTACGGACATCCGGCTGGACCGCCTGATTCTGTTCGAGAGTATCCTGCTGCTTGTGATGTTCGGAACCGGCGGGCTTGAATGTCCATCCGCAGTCCCGGAAGGTGCAGCGGACCGGACCGGAGTCCGGGTCGTAATCGAACAGGCGCTTGCACTGCGGACAGCGGATCTTCATTTAGTAGTCGAAACCGAAGAAGAAATTGGAATAGTACCGCCTGCCCAGCATCGGTTTCCCGCGCGGGCCTTTCTTAAGCCAGTTGATCCTGCGCGCGCGGTCGAGACGCAGGATCAGCGGTCCTCCCAGACTCATTCTCAGGCCGAACCCGGTGCTGCCCAGCAATCCCGGATAACTTTCGTGCTTGTCCCAGGCGTTGCCGACATCGAAAAATATCGCGCCCTCCACGCCCGGCAGCGGTAGTCGCCCGATACCCAGCCAGACATCCAGCCTGTGCCAGATCGGGAAACGCAACTCCTGGTTGACCAGCACGCTGCGCGAACCGATAATCGACCACCGCGGGTAGCCGCGCAGTGTCCAGCTTCCGCCCATGATATAGCGGTACGGGATTGTCCCGCCGCTGTAGCGGCCCTGCACCCTGACCGCATAGGTGCTGAACGTTGATAATCTAAAATATTTCCGGATATCCATCAACAACGAAATATTGTCCGTCCGGCCCTCGCTGATATCGGTGCTGAGCGCCATGCCCAGGTGCCAGCGCTCCCCGTCAATCGGGCCGTAGGGCAGGAAAATCGAGGTGTCCTTGATCAGCGACACGGAATTGGTCACCAGCCAGGAGTCGCGCTTGAAATTCAGGAAAAAGTCTTCCCGGAAGCTTTTCATCACGCTCATGCCGGTCTCGATCCTGTAGAAGGTCGAGAACGGGTAGCTGAACACGCCGAACACCCCGTGCTCGCGTTCGTCGTAGAGCTCGTCACGGATGAAGTCCACGTAGCGGCCGGCGTAGCGAAAAGCACCGTAGCCGTAGTTTACCCGTCCCTTGCGGTTGTAATAGGTCACCATCCCGTTAAAACTGTCCCAGAAATCGGCGGTGGAGGTGGCCGAGTTGCCGGCGGCGATCAGGATCAGCTCGTCGCTCATCAGGTCGCTGAACATCAGCAGCGCCTGGCCGTAGGTGGTATTGCCGTAGTAGGGCGACGGCGTATAGCCCACCTGGGCGTAGGCGAAATCCAGAGTGAAATCACGCTTGTAGGGCTGCTTGTCGGCGATCCGCTTTGCCACCTGCTCCCGGTAGTCCGCCCAGTCCCACTGCACCACGCGGGTTTCCTTGTCCATCCTCAGCGAGTCCACGACCGTATCCGGCATGGCCATGTAGTAGATATCAAGCTGGCCGGCGTTCAGGGCGGTGAAACAGAACCCGCTGTCGTCGGCCGCCCAGTCAAAGCCGAACATCCCGTTGTAAAAGTTAGTGAGCTGGGCGCCGGTCCCCTCCGGATCGATCAAGTAAATATTGGGCATGCCGTTGCGGTCGCTGACAAACGCCACCCGGCTGCCGTCGCTGTTGAATCTCGGCTGGCTGTCCTTCCAGCGGCCCATGGTCAGGTAGCGAAGGTTGCGGGTCTCGCGGTTGTAGAGGAAGATATTCCGGTAGCCCTCCTCGCCGTGGACCGTGCGGTCGGAGCTGAACACCACATAGCGCCCGTCGGGCGAGATATCGGGGTAATCGTCGGCGTAACGGTCGCTGGTGAGCTTGGTCAGCCGTTCGCTGCGTAAGTCGAAGAGGTAGATATCGGAAAAACCGGATACGCTCAGGCCGCTGAAAACGATCTCGTTCTCATCGGGTCCCCAGGCTGGCGAACTGATCCCCACCAGGCCCTTGAACTTGAAGTGCTTGAGTTTATCGTTTTTCTCCAGGTCCCAGATAAACAGGGCGTCTTTTTCGCGGAACTTGCTGCTGAAGAGCAGCTTGCCGTTGTCGTTGGCGTCCATCCGGGTCTGGAACGGGTGGAACGACTCGTACTGAGCGCTGCGCCCGCCCTTGATGTGTTTCTTACGGTTACGCTCATCGGCCTCCAGCAGCACGCTGTAGATATCCAGGTAGCCGGTGCGGGCGGAGAGAAAAACCACCCGCTGCTTACCGCTTTTGGGAGAGCGGTAGACCGCCGGGTGCATATTGGCCCAGCTGTGGGTGGCCACATCGATCAGGCCGGCGATTTCTACTTCTTCCTTGTCCAGCACGTCGGGGTAGTACTTTTTCTTGAGCTGATGGTGCCACCACTTGCCGAAATCCTCGAGGCTGATCCCGTAAATGTACTCAAACAGGCTCGCGAAATCGGGAAACATGGCCAGGTTCTCGTACATCCGCACGAAATGCTCGTCGCCGTAACGCTCACCCAGCATCATGTGCACGGATTGACCGAGCTTGTAAATTATCCCGCCTCCGGCCAGGATATCCATCCGCTCCAGCGGCGGCATGCGGTCGTTGAGCACCAGGTCGCGGACGTACATGTCCCCGCGGGTATCCCATTCTGTGCTGAAATACTCGGCCAGGCCCTCGGTCCACCACAGCGGCATGCGCGCTTTCTGGCCCCGGGGACGGATCCGGTAGGACTGGTTGGCCTTGCTGATCTGGAAAACATGCACCATCTCGTGCCAGAGCACGTGACGGAAGTCCTCGAACGAGCCGTTAAAGGGCAGCACCACGCGGCCTTTCATGAACTCGGTGAATCCGCCGACTCCCTCGGGGATGAAGCTTTCGATCGTGTTGGTCTGCTGGAAGTACTGATGGGCGCTGTAAATGATCAGGGGTATGCGGCGGAAAACGTGGTGGTTGAATCGGAAAGACAGCCTGTCGTAGGCGTCCTCGGCGGCTTTGAGCGCCAGATAAGCGATCTCCTCTTCTTCCGGGTAGTAGTAAAGATCGATGTGCTCGCCGCCGAGAATCTTCCAGTCGAAATCGCTGTACTGAACCTTGTTCTTGCCGAACCCGCCAAACTGGGCCGGGGCCGGGATGCTGAAAGCCATAACCAGCCCCAAACCCAGCAGCACAACCCGTCGAAAAAGCGCTCTAAACGGGACTTTCTGATCCACTATCTACCCCCTCACCACGTATCGAGCTGAAATATCAAGCCGCATGACAGTTTACTACACGGTTTCCCGGAATTCAACCCGTGCGTCAATCCGGGGATACAGATAGTTGTTATACATGGGGGAATAGGGATTGTTCCCGCTGTCCGGCGATAAAACCGGCTGGCAGGGGGAAAGCGGGACCGGGTTCAATTGACCGGCTCCGGGGGATCGTCAGCGAAAATAATCCGTTTCCACCTGCCCGCGGCAAATTGCCTGCTGCTGTACGGCTCGTACCACGGCAGGGCGATACCGAGTTCGA
>VRUH01000017.1:37357-40784 GCA_019456185.1 Candidatus Glassbacteria bacterium
AGCTTATCGATATCCGCCGGATCTCCCGGATTGAACGTCAACGGCGCCAAGCGGCCGTCTGTCAGAGAGAACAACTCCGCGCCTTCCAGGATCGCCAGGTCCTCGGCTCGGCGGCTGAGAACCACCAGCGACGGCGACTCAGGGGCGGAGCAGAACTCCAGCAGCCTGAGCCTGAAATCCCGTTCCAGCTCTGCCAGCGAACAATCCAGGACCAGCAGCTCGGGGTCCAACAGGCAGAACGCCGTGACCAGCACGGCCAGTTTCTGCTGCTTGCTCAATGAATCCAGACCGGCGTCGAGCAGGCTTTCCAGACCGAAGCGCACTGCTGCCAGCTCCGCCCTTTCGGCTGCCTCGCCGCGCCCTGCTCCGCGATACAGCAAGCCGCTGGCCAGTTCCTCGCGGACGCTGAATCCCTGGAACTGGAACTCCGGCTGCTCGAACACCACCCCGGCCCGGGGGTTCACGATACGGTCACTCTCCCTTTCATCCGGACGATCGGGCCAGTTCACGGCTCCGGCGGAGGGACTGTCCAGACCGGCCAGGACACGCGCCAGGGCGGTCTTGCCCGCTCCGTTGCCGCCCAGCACCAGGGTATTGCCCGCGAGCGATATCTCCGCGCTGATCTCCCTGAGCACCGGCTGTTCAGGAGACGACCTGTAGGCGAACGTTACGTTTTCCAGATTGATTGTCGCCATCGGTTAAAGACTCCGGCTAAATAAACAGACCCCGGCCACCGAGCCGGGGTCTGAAAGATAATCCCATTTTGCATGCGAGATCAACCGTAAGCGTGCAGACCGCCCAGGACACTGTTGCCCACGAAGCTGAGCATGGCGAACAGGAACCCCAGGATCGCCGCAACCGCCGCCTGGTTGCCGCTCCAGCGGCGGATATAGCGGGAGTGGAGGTAGATCAGGAACGTCAGCCAGACAATCAGGCTGCCCATCTCCTTGGGATCGTTGGACCACCATTTGCCCCAGGCGTAATGGGCCCAGATCGCTCCGGCGATCAGCGCGCCGAATGTGAAGATCGGGAAGCCCAGGCTGACTGACCGGTAGGCCAGCGAATCCAGCGTATCGAGTTCGGGAATCTTGCCCTGAAGTTTCGGTGACAGCCAGTAAAACAGGATGAACACGGGGATGGCGAACAGCAGCATGTAACCCATGAACACCGCCTCGCTGCCCTCGTGCGGAGGGATCAGGTCGGATGAGAGCACGTCGTTGTAGCTCTCGACCAGGCTTGCGCGAAGACCGTGGAGGCGCTGGAGCGAAACCGGCAGGCCGGTGCGCTCGGCCATCAACTGGAGGTGGCCTGCCTCGAGCTGGATCCGGTGACGCTGCTCGCGGATCTCGCCGAGGCTGAGCGGGAACTGAAGCTGGCCGGCCAGCGAACTTCCGCTCATGACTTCCGCGGCCTCGTCTGCGGTCAGCGAATGCTTGCGCTCGGCCTGCAGACGCTCCAGGCTCAGGACCGTCTCCAGTTCGGCTTTCCGCGACTCGATAAACGCCTGCCACGCCGGGGCCTCGATCGTTCCGCCCTGATGGTTGGCCAACTGGCTGAGTTGGTCCACCGCCTGGATATCCTGCATCAGGTTTTCCAGTTTCAGCCTGCTGCGGTTCTGGACAGAGGCCAGGCTCATGCCGCCGATGATCAGCGAAAGCACGGCGAGAGCGAACAGAAACCCGCCGAACCCGCCGGTTTTACCGGTTACCAGCTTGCGCCAGAGCAGGACGTATACCGGCAGCGCAACCATCAGCGCACCGCCCAGCGCACCGACAATCAGCTTGAGACCCGCAAGCTCGGTGAGCACTATCCCCGCGCCGCGCAGGCCGAACACGACAATCAGGCCGGCGCCCAGCGACACCAGCAGGGCTGTGAAGCTTTTCGATTTGACCGGGCGGCCGACCTCGTTCCAAGCTACATTCTTGATCAGGTAGAGAATCCCGGCCACGAACGCCAGGGCGAACGCCGCCTCGCCGATAATCGTCATGCTGACGTGGATTTTCAGCCAGTAGCTCTGCAGCGCGGGCACCAGGGTCATTTCCAGGCGCATCGGGTACAGCCCGGCGAACACAATCGCCAGGAACAGGACCGGCGACAGGCAGGCCCCGATAAACAGGCTGCGCAGCTTGCGCATCACGACGAAATAGATCACGGACACGCACCAGGCCAGCACGCTGATATACTCGTAGGAGCTCGAGATCGGCATGCGCCCCTGGGCTGTCCAGCGGATTGCTATCAATGCTGTCAGGCTGACAAAGCCGGCGGCGATCAGCAGCACACCGAGAGCCATCAGCGTCTTACCCTTCCTGTCCCCCTCTTTCGGGTAAAGGCCGATGAAATGGGCGATCATGCCCGAGAAGAATGTCCAGAGGGTTATCTTGTATAATATCGGTTCCATCCTGGGCTGCCTCTGCTGAGTTAGTTCACGCCTGGCGAATCAATCTCAAGCCTTGCCGCCGGACTGAGTCCCGGCGGCCCTGTCGCAGAAATCCTTGAACTCCTTGCGGAACGGCTGTTTCCATTTGTAGCTCACCCCGGCGATCCAGGCCCGCGAGCCCTGCTCCCGTGCCGCAACCATCACCCAGAACTGGCGGTGGTTGACATAGAACGAGAGCAGCACGCCGATCACCATCAGGGTAAAGCCGATCCAGATTACGGTCTGTGAGCGGTGGGTGCGGATGGTCAGCCCGGTCAGGTATGTCTTTTCGTAACTGAGCATGGTCACCTGGTAAGGGCCGCCGGCCTGATGGCTGAAATCGGGGAAATTCTTGAAAATCCAGTTCTTGCTCACTTCCTGGCCGCCGCTGATAATCGCCACCTGGGCGGCCGGGTTGGTGTCCTCGCCGGGAGAACTGCTGACATTGCCGCTCTCGCCGATGCGGAAACTGCCGACAAACTGATCGACCCTCAGCGAATCCCCGCCCGCGCCGATAGCCGCCGCCGGGCCGCCGGGTCGTAATCTCACTGTCTCCGGAGCCGGGCCTGCGCTGTCGTTGGAGGCCACCCGCAGCTCGACCCACTGCGCGCCGCCGCCGCCGGGGCTGTAGGAACTCTGATAGAAATAGACGCCTCTGTGCACCAGCGGGTCGTTAACCTTGATCAGGCGGGAGAACAGTTCCCTGTCACCGTTGTCGGAGTCCAGCACTGTTACCGTCGACAGGTAGGCCTTGGGCTTTCCCTGCGGGGTGAACAGCGCCTCGAACTTCTCCAGCCGCACTTTCATCAGCGTTTTCACCGGCAGGTTTTCGGGCAGCTGCCGCCAGTCGCGGTTGCGGATCACCTGGTCGGTCATCAGCATCGGCGTAGGCTCTACCTCCACGCCGAACACTCCGGCCAGGCGGCGGCCGATCAACCGGGCCTGGAACGAGGGGCTGGCCAGGTAGCCCAGGTCCGGCACCTCGATCACTTCATCGGGAGCCATCCACTG
>VRUH01000017.1:40794-45314 GCA_019456185.1 Candidatus Glassbacteria bacterium
TCCACTGGAAATGCTCGAAACTGAGCATGTAGCTGACCGCCGCGCCGACAATGACCAGCACCATCGCGAGATGGCTCAGGAGCGGACCCAGCTGGCTGATCGCGCCGCGCTTGGCGTAGATCAGTTTCCTGCCGTCCCGCTCGACAGAACTGACTTTGTACCCGCCGCAGCTCAGCAGTCCGCCGATCCGCTCCGCGGCCTGCTCCACGCTCTCCGCACACTTTATCGAGCGGTTGTGTTTCTGCTCGCGGAACTTTTCCTCGGACTCGAAATAGCTCTCGCGCCGGATCAGGGCCAAGACATTGCCCAGGCGGCGGAACGAGCAGACGGAGATATTGAGGCAGATCAGCAGCAGCAGAAGGTAATACCACCAGACCGTGAACACGTGGTCCAGGCCCAGAATCAGCAGCAGGCTGCCGATCACCTGGCCGTATTTGCTGATATACAACTCCTGCATCGTGCCCATGAAGCCGCTGGGCGCGAACTGCGGCAGCAGCACGCCGATCAGACTGACCAGGGTCAGGATGATCAGCAGCGTCACGGCGGACTTCATCGAGTCCATCAGTTCCCAGAACAAGTCCACCAGTCCCTTGTTCTTTCCCCTGTCCCGCTCTTTTCCATTACTCAAAAAAACCTCTCAGACGTTATTGCGGTTTTAAGTAAAATTTATTCGAAAAACTCACCGTAGGGAATGCAACACGACTCCTGTTTGTTACAATAACCGTAATCCTACAGGTGCGGGTCATTCCCATTCGATTGTGGCGGGAGGTTTGCTGCTGATATCGTAGGCCACCCGGTTCACCCCCTCCACCTCGTTGATAATCCTGTTGGAGATCCGCGCCTGCACCTCGTGAGGCATCCTGTACCAGTCGGCGGTCATCCCGTCGCGGCTGGTGACAGCCCGCAGGGCGATCACGTTGTCGTAGGTCCGCTCATCGCCCATCACGCCCACGCTCTGCACCGGCAGCAGGACGGCGAACGCCTGCCAGATTTCAGCATAAAGACCGGCCTCGCGGATCTCGCTGTTAAAGATATCGTCGGCCTCACGAAGCACTTTCAGCCGCTGCCTGCTCACCTCGCCCAGCACGCGCACGGCCAGGCCGGGACCGGGAAACGGGTGGCGGTTCACGATTTCACCGGCCAGGCCGAGTTCCCGGCCCACGGCCCGGACCTCGTCCTTGAACAGTTCACGCAGCGGCTCGATCAGCTTGAGGTCCATCTTATCCGGCAGTCCGCCCACGTTGTGGTGGGTCTTGATCGTGGCCGAGGGCCCCTTGACGCTCACCGACTCGATCACGTCGGGGTAGAGCGTACCCTGCACCAGCCATTTGACTTCGCCCAGCTTACGGGCCTCGTCCTCGAACACGCGGATAAACGTCTCGCCGATAATCCTGCGCTTGCGCTCGGGGTCGATCACCCCGGCCAGGGCGTCGATAAAACGGTCGGCGTCGTCGACCACCACCAGGTTCAGGTGATGGTGGTTGCGGAACGTGTTCTCCACGCTGGCCGCCTCGTTCTTGCGCAGCAGGCCGTTATCGACGAAGATGCAGGTCAGGCGGTCGCCGATCGCCTTGTGGACCAGCAGGGCGGCAACAGAGGAGTCAACGCCGCCGCTGAGGCCGCAGATCACTTTCCCGCCCGCGGTCTGCTCCCTGATTTTCTCCTTGTTTTCTTCAATAAACGACCCCGGCGTCCAATCCGGCGTGAGTCCGGCAATCTTGAACAGAAAATTGGCGATCACCCGGCTGCCCTCCGGGGTATGGATCACCTCGGGATGGAACTGCACGCCGTAGAGATTCCGCTGCGAGTTGCCGATAGCGGCCACCGGGCAGTTGGGGGTGCCGGCCAGCAGACGGAACCCGTCAGGGAGTTCGTCCACCGAGTCGCCGTGGCTCATCCAGACCTGGATTTCCTCCTCGCCCTCGAACCCGGCGAACAGATCGGCGTAGTCGCCGATCCTGAGCATGGCCTTGCCGTATTCGCGTTTCTCCGTCCGCTTGATTTTCGCTTTTTCGTTGTAGCCCAGCAGCTGCATCCCGTAACAGATACCCAGCACCGGGACACCCAGGCTGAAGATAGCGGGGTCGCAGTGCGGCGAACCGTCGTCGTAGATACTGGCCGGGCCGCCGGAGAGGATAATCGCCGCCGGACCGACCTCACGCAACTTCTCAGGTGTAACGCTGTAAGGCATTATCTCACAGTACACATGCTGCTCTCGCACGGAGCGCGCAATCAACTGGCTGTACTGCGCGCCGAAATCCAGCACGATAACTGTCTGGTGCCTGTTCATCTGGTACTTCCCGGATTGACTTTAGACCCGGATACCGCCGATGATGCAAAAGACCACGCATCGGCCATGATATGAAAAAAAGAAAGGTAAGGCAGGCTGGTTGTCAGGACAAGGAGAAAATCCTAGTTGCGGGGCCTGAGGCGCTTGAGCATGTCGATCAGGTCGAAAATATCAAACCTGCCGTCTCCGTTCAGGTCGTAGCGCGCGGGATCATCGCCGTCAGGGACTCCGCGGGAGACCACGCGCAGGATCTCCAGCAGGTCGAAGATGTCGGTACGGCCGTTGCCGTCCAGGTCGGCGGCAATATCCGTGGCGGGACGCTCGACAGCCAGCGGATAAGAGGTGACCGTGAGCCCTTCCTGCTCCACGACCAGGCTGCCGGAGAGTGAATACACTTCAGGTCCGAACTCGACTAGCAGGCTGTCGGCACGGGGGTAGACCGCGGACGTATCCACGGTAACCGTCCTGAGCGCCGACACCCCGGCACTCTCCCGGCCCAGCGTGATAGTGAACGGCCTGTCAGTATCGGCCAGGCCCACGTTGTCCACGCGGAACAGAATCGACCTCCGCCGCGGAAACCCGGGCACCTCGTTGACCTGGACAATCTCGAGTTCCGGCCAGAAACCGGCGGCCCGCGCGGCGGCGAACAAGGTCGGCAGGACATTCTGAGCTATCGGCTCTATCTGGTCGGCAGGCGGCCAGAACCCCTGGCTTCTTTCGCCGATCTCGGCAGTCCAGGCGATTATTTTCCCGCCCGCGCTGTCTCCGTACTCCCAGTCGGTGAACTCGCCGTTGGCCGGGTAGTTCAAGATCGAGGTCGCGTTGCCGTGGACATAGCCGCTGCCGCCGACCAGTTTCGCGCCGATCCGGTTGAATACAGCCGAGTCTGGCGTTTCCGCGGCGATATAACTCCATGGTTTGAGCAGGGAGTTGCCATAGGCGTGGCAGTTGATCGCCACCCGGAAATTCCGACCGGAGATAAAATCGCGCATCACCCGGCTTTCCGGCTCGCTGAACGCCGAGTCGCCGCGGAAATCATTCTCGTACCAGGTCGAGTCGCTCCCGATATTATCGTAGCCCCACGCGTAGCTGAAATTGCGGTTGAGGTCCACTCCGTCCTGGTTATCCAGCGTGCCGTCACCGTTATTATCCCGCGCGTTCTTACGCCACAACCCGAACCCGCCGCCGCTGTCGTAGAGGTTCCAGTTGATCTCGAAGCCGTCGGGATTGACCACCGGTACGCAAAATATCCGCCGGTGATCCATCAGCCAGCGCACAGAGTCGTTGACCGCGTAATTATCGACCAGGTAGCGGATGAAATACAGCAGTGCCATCACGCTCATGCCCTCGCGGGCGTGAGTCAGGGAGTTGAAAAACACTTCCGGAGCGCCCTCGGACCGCTCGTGGCCCAGTTCCACCATCCAGACAGGGCGCTCCTGCAGGCTGAGCCCCACGACCGCCGTATCACCGAGCAGGGAATCGCCGGTGGAATTGCGCAGGGAATCGACAAACGCCAGAATCTCATCGGGGTTGAAATACCCGGCCATGCTGCCGGTGGCGAAACTCCCGGCCGCGGCCAGTATCGACTTCTGTGTGTTGCGCTCGACCAGGGTTCTGCCGAAATCCCGGTCCAGTACCTCCGCCCGCAGGCCGAAGTTACGGATCAGCTCCAGTTCGAGTTCCGTGGCGACAACCTCGAACCCGCCGTCAACCTGATCGAGATGTTCGAAGCCGAGAGAGTGCAGGGAGCGCGCAGTGGGTGGGTTATCGGGTGACACCCGGACCAGCATCCAGCGCAATTGCCCGACCGGAACGGTCTGGGCGGCAGGAGATACCGAAATTAAAACCAACAAAAAAAGGGCTGCGAACAGCCCTTTGGAGAGAAATCTCATCCCGTTTCCCCCGGAGGGCTCAGCGTTTTATCCCGGCCTGGACGATAAACGAGTCCGGGTATCCGTTCCTGCGCAGAAAACCCCGCAAACTCTGTGCCTCGTCCCTGGTGGCGCAGTCTCCCGCCTGGACTTTCCAGTACGGAGAGTAGAACCGGACGTAGATCGGGTAGCGGCTGCCGAACACGACCCGCGCCTTGGCGGCCAGCTCCTGGGCGCCTTCCATGTCGTTGAACGCCCCCAGCTGAACCCGGTAACCCATGATCACATCGGCGGGAGCCCGGCCCGGCGACGGCTCGGATTTCGTTTCAACGGGAGGAACGGACGGCACCGGAGGAGGC
>VRUH01000017.1:45324-76844 GCA_019456185.1 Candidatus Glassbacteria bacterium
CTCACCGGTTTCGCCCACCTCGGCTGCCGGAGCCGGACTTTCGCCGCGCTTGAGAGCCGCCGAGTCGACGAACTCTTCGTAGATACCCGCCTTGACAGCTTCCTCGTTGGTATCGAACACTTTTTCGTTCTTTTCCCGGCTGTCGATCCGGACAGGACGGCTGCTGCTGCGGTAGCGGGAACAGGCTGACCCGGCGACTGCCGCGGCCAGCAGCATAACGAACAACGGTATTTTAACTCGCCCAACGCTGGTCATCACCCCGCCTCCCCCAGCTGAATGTTTCCTAACGCAATCAACCTGGTTCAACTTGAACATATTCCCGCTGACTGCGGCTGTCAAGGCGGTGCCCGACAGCGATTTTACTCGTCCTCCGGATTTTTCCCGGCCTGTTTGCGCACAGCGTCCATCATCGCCTGCCAGTGCCTGCGCAGGAACGCCGGATGCTCGGCGGACTGCCTGGCGTAGAAACCGGTCGACTTGTCCAGGTCCAGCACGGCAGAGATCAGAGTCTCCTCGTAGAAACCGGCCTCGGCCAGGGGCAGCCCCGTGCAGTCGCGGATAAAACTCTGCCCGCTGGAGGTCTGTTGGGCGTCGGGCGACTGGCCCACCGTGTTGGCCACCACGTGATGGATGTAGCTCTTGGGACCGGCCGCCTGCTGGGCGCGGCCCGAGACCCGTTTCCAGGCCACCGCCTCCACGTGTTCGCTGCTGCAGGAGGGCTGGAAGAAGATCCTGGCCCCCATCATGGCCGGGATGCGGAAGAGTTCCGGGTGACGGCCGTCGCGGCAGATCGACATCGCGCAGTCGATCCCGTCGATCTGGAAAAAGGCCACCTTGTTGCCGGGGGTACAGTACTTGCGCTCGTCCTCACCGGCCATCTGCACCTTGGCGTACTCGTAGGTGACCGTGCCCGACGGGTCGATTACGTGGGCCAGGTTGAGAAACGTGTCTTTCCACTTGCGGATACTGCCGGCGATCACCCAGATAGCGGACGCGGCGGCCAGACGGCAGACCTCATCCAGCGCGGCCAGCACGGTTTCCCGGCTGAGGGTGACCGCATAGGGTAAATAGTAGCCGGTTATACTCGACTCCGGCAGCAGCAGCACCCGGCTGCCCTCGGCGGCGGCCTGGCCGATGAATTTTCCGGTCAGCTCCATGTTGCGCTCCAGGGGCCGGGCCCAGTGCATCTGGGCGGCCGAGACCTGGAGGGTTTTGGGTGGTTGATCGCTCATTGCGAACTCCTTGAATTATTGACTTCTCGAACAATCCAGCACTTTCTCTATCAATATAATAAAGTTGGAATGCGATAGACAAACGCTTTGCAGCAGTTGGCCAGTCGGGTGCATTATTATCGGCTGCGGGCCGGGGAGTTCAGTGCGGTGCGCAAGATGGTGATGGTAAAGTGAGTATTTTAAATTGTTGATAAAAAAAGAAAATAATTATATAAACCTTCAGAACGCATTACTAAGGAGTTTAATCGAAGAGAATTCCTCGGAGCTCTGCTCCGGGGTTACCGCTTTTGCTTTTTGCAGTTAGAAATTCCGGTGGCACGCAGTGCCAGAAAATTGGCTTAATACCTCGCGGCTCTGCCGCGGGATAGTCAATTTTCAGGAATTTCTTTATTTTTCTACTGGTTTTACAAATAGTTATCACCCCTACCGGTACTTAATCCACGCATCCCGGTAGCGGCGCAGGGTGTCCCAACTGGTCAGGATCGAGGTGTTGCAGCTCATGCTGAACACGAAGCGCTCGAACGGCCGCAGCTTGTCGAACAACGCCTCCACATAGGCGTCAGCCTGTTCCTGCGTCACCACGCCCTCCAGCTGCACCGCGCTCAAGCCCCCCTCGGCGATAAACCGCTCGCCCATCGCCCGGGCCTCATCGAGTTCGATATCGCCCAGGGGCGGAAAGGCGATCCCCTCCAGGCCGTCCACCCCGCACTCGATCACCCGTTGGAGGATATCGCGCTGACGGCCGCAGGCATGGATGAAAAACGCCGCGCCGCCGTCGTGGCAGATCTCCGCCGCCCTGCGGTAGAAATCCGCGCAGTAGCGGTCGAACATGTCGGGACTGAAGAACAGGCTGTCGAGGTTGTCCATGCTGCTGACCGCTTTTGCGCCGGCGGCCACCTCCTCGGAGATCAATTTCAGCGCCTTGGCGGCGTAGATATCCATCAACTCCATCATTTCCGCTTCATGGTCGAACAGGAGGTAGATCGAGTTATCGGCGCGGGCGGCGACATGGAGCTGCTTGAGCGGGCAGGCAGTCTCGCCCACCATCACCACGCCGCCATCACCCACCTCGCGCTCCAGGTCCAGGAACGACTGCCTGTCGAAGACCAGTTCACGGTCCTCGAACAGCGCTTTCCAGGCCGGGTACTCGGTGGTAAAATCCTTGAACAGGAATTCGTCCTGGATCAGGGTGCAGCCCTCGTGCTCGAACCTGAATTTTTCGCTGAGCACGCCTTTTTGAGTCTTATAAGTAATTGTCCTGTATTCACCTTCTTCCATTTCCTCAACTTCCACCTGAGCGTACCGCACGCTCGAATGTCCGCCGATCCACTGGGTACGGACAGGGGTGAGGAGGTTGCGGCTGAACACGTCTGCGCCGAGACGTTCGATAACATCCAACTGCCGTTTGCAATCGGCGATTTCCGGGTGAAGTTTGCCGTGGAGCTTGTTGTACTCGTACCACTGCCAGATATTGGGGGCGAACACGGCGCGCTCCGGCCGTCGGCGCTCCAGCACGGCCAGGACATTCTCCCTTGGAGTAGCGGTCATTTCAAATCGTCTCCGTTTAATTCGAGAGTTGATTCAGCGCGGGAGCTTACAAGTTCGCTGGCCGGCGGGAGAAGTTCAAGCAAAAAAAGCGGCCGCCCCTGGTCCGACAGGGCGGCCGCTTCAGGCGGGTCAGCCGGGCATGGCGCTTAACGCACGGCCCGCTCGATGCGGATCGAGCCGTTGATCGCCTTCAATTTAACCTCCGGCCCGCCGCCGGCCAGACTCCCTTGATGCCTGGTGCCGTGGGCTGTTTCTCCGCGCATCTTATCAGTGTCGAGGGTTATTTGCCCGTTGACCGCATGCAGATCGAAATCCATCGCCATGCCATCGGGTACGCGCAGCAGAAGATTGCCGCTGATCACGCTGCAATCCACACCGTCGCACCACCCCCCTTTTGCCAGGGCGATCGAGGTTCCGCCGGTAATCACCGATGTTTCGATCCGCCCGCCCGCATCCTCGATTTCAATTTTACCGCTAATTAGGCGGCAATCCAGTTCTCCGCTGACTTCAACCAGCGACACGTTACCGGCGACGAGGCGTGTTTCTATTTCACCCTCGACACCCGTGACCAGTATATCTCCGGTAATATTTATCACTTCCAGACCGCACTCGCTGGGCACGCTGACCTCGTAACCGACTGTTACCGGAATCTGCTCTTTCACCAGCCTGGTAGCCCAGCCGGTTACTCCGCCCACGATGCTGCCGACCATGCCCATGATCCCGTCCATAAATCCGCCCATCTTTCCGTCTTCGCTTTCCTCATCGAGATCAAGATCAAAGTCGAAATCGAGGTCGAAATCCTCGGCATCCAGCTCCGAATCGTCACCGAACCATTCCCGGTCCGGGTAGCGGGTCCTGATCTCAACGCTGTTCCAGCCATGCTTCACCTCGACCTCCACACCCTCGAAAAATTCCACCACTTCCTCATCCGCCCCATCGCGCTCGAGAGCGATCACCGCCCGTACCCGGACCTCCTCGCGGTCCCAGCCGGAAACTGTCACCGGCCCGCTGACGTTCCTGATTTCCACCCGGCCTCCGCTGCGCAGGGCAACTGTTTTTTCGATAGTGCGCGTCCTGCCGGGCGCGCCGGATGCATTCAGGACAATCCCCGCCACCAGGGTCAGGGCTGAAACAAGCAGAATCAGGGTACGGTTCATTATTGCCCCCCATGGTTGCCGTTGAGCACGTCTTTATCGATCCGGCCGTCCAGCAGGGTGATCACCCGCCGGCAGCGGCTGGCGATATTCTGGTCGTGGGTGACCACGATCAGTGTTTTGCCGCGTTTGTGGAGATCCTCGAACAGGGCGAGAATCTCCTCGCCGGACTTGCTGTCGAGGTTGCCGGTGGGTTCGTCGGCCAGGATAATTTCCGGATCGTTGGCCAGGGCACGGGCCATGGCCACCCGCTGGCGCTCTCCGCCGGAAAGCTCGGCCGGGCGATGTTTGACCCTGTCTCCCAAACCCACCAGTTCCAGCACCTCGGTGGCGCGCCGCCTGCGCTCGGAGGCGGGTGTTTTAGCGTAGATCAGCGGCAGCTCCACATTTTCCTGGGCGGTGGCGTAGGCCAGCAGGTTGAAATTCTGGAACACGAACCCGATTCTGCGGTTGCGTACCGCGGCCAGCTGTGAACGGTTCATCTCGCTCACCTGCTCACCGTCCAGCAGGTAAGTACCCTCGCTGGGGGTATCCAGGCAGCCCAGCAGGTTCATCAGGGTGCTCTTGCCGCTGCCCGAGGGACCCAGCACGGCCACCATCTCGCCCGCGCCGATTTCCAGCGAGACCCCGTCGAGCGCAGTCACTTTGACCGCGCCCATGTCGTATTCCTTGGTCACATTGTTCAGTACGATCACTTGGTCCTCCGGTTCATTCGTATCTCAGGGCCTCGACAGGGTCCACCAGGCTGGCTTTCCGCGCGGGGAACACCCCGGTCAGCAGACCGATAAAGGTGAGTATCACTGAGCTGATCAGCGCCAGCAGCGCGCTGAACACCGGCCGCCCGATAAAATTCATCACCTCGTGCTCGATCGGCAGGTTCCAGGTCACGAATATCATCCCCTTGCCCAGGGCAATCCCCAGCGCGCCGCCGATCCCGACAGTGAGCAGGGCTTCGAGCACGAACTGGGAGATTATGTAGACGGGCCGCGCGCCGACAGCCATCTTGATCCCGATCTCGCGGGTTCGCTCCTTGACCGTGACGTACATGATATTGGCCACGCCGATCCCGGCGATTATCAGGGTCAGGCCACCGATTATGCCCATGAAGATCTGGATTCCGCGCAGGATTTTACCCTGAATTTCCACCGATTCGATTGTGTCCCAGAAATTAGCTATCGATTCATCCTCGGGATCGCATTTGTACCGCGAGGCCAGGAACTTGCGGAACGCGTCCTGGGCCTCTTCGGAGCGGGAGCGATCCGCGGGACGGAATACCGCATTGTTTGGATAATTCTGGTTGAACATGGTTTTGTAAGTCGAGGCCGGAATGGAGCAGCGATCCTTGTCCATCCCGCTGTAGGAACTGGTCTGCATTTTCTTTTTCATCACGCCGATCACCGTGAACGGGATATCCATCACGGTGATCTGCCTTCCTACCGGGTTGGAACCCTCGCCGAAAAACTTGTCCCGGACCGCGTTGCCGATAAAAATCACCCGCCGTTTGCGCGCCAGGTCCATGTCGTTGATAAACCTGCCGCCGGCCTCGGGGACCATGCTCCGCATTTCACCCCAGCATGGATATACGCCGCTAACCTGAGTATCCAGATTATTGCCGTTGTCCTTGATCGTAACCGACCACTTGATGAATTCCGGACTGATCTTATCGATCAGCGGCACGCGCTCGGTAATCCGGTCCAGGTCTTCGCCAGTAAATCTGATTCTCCTGCCCACAGGGAAACCGGCGTATGCTTTCGAAGTTTGTCCCGACCAGACAACCACGATATCCTTGCCCATCGAGAGCAACCCGCGCTGCAGTTCGCGATGCAGGCCCTCGCCCACCGAGAGCATCAGCACGATATTGGCCATGCCCCAGCAGACTCCCAGCACGGTGAGCGTCATCCGCAGTTTTTCTTTTTTCAATTCGTGAAAGTATTCCAGGATCATGCTCATAAGTTTAGAACTCCAGTGCCTGTACAGGATCGATCGAGGCCGCCCGGCGGGCGGGCGACCAGCCGGCGGCAAATCCCACCAGGCCCAGCGTAATCAGCGCGCAGGAGGCCACCAACGGATTGATCTCGGGCTTACCGACATACTTATGCATTTCTTCCAGCAACGGGCTCTGGCATATTTCGACTACCCCGTAGCTGATAGCAAATCCTGTGACAGCGCCAAGTGCGACGATGAAGAAGGTCTCGGTCATGAATTGAAACAGGATCGTCCTCGGAGTAGCTCCCAAAGCCGTTTTTATCCCGATTTCCTTCCTCCGCTCGCGCACGACCACGTACATGATATTGGCCACGCCGATCCCGCCAACCAGCAGCGTCAGCAACCCGCCGATACCGAGGAAAATCTGGAAGCCGAGGAAGAAATAGAAAAAGAACTGCTCCCCTTCGGTGGTATCCCACATCCAGAGCGCTTCTTCGTCGCTGGGATCGAACTTGTATTTGCGGCCCAGGACCTTGTAGATATCATCTTTCATCCGGGGAGTGTTGATCGGTTTGTTGGCCCGGCAGATAAAACGGTTGACATATTTTCGGCCGCTGAAAATCTCGCTGTAGGTGGAAAACGGGATGAACGCACTACCCCTGTCGCGGCCCATGTAGGCGCTGTTCTGCGTTTTTTCGACCATCACACCGACAACCTTGAACGGAACGCTGTTCATCAGCACGGTCTTGCCGATTGCATCACCGCCCTCGCCGAACAACTGGTCGCGCAGCTCGTCGCCGATAAACACCACCCTGCGCTTCAGCTTCAAGTCCGGTTCATTGAGGAACCTGCCGCCGGCATCCGGCCACAGGTTGCGTACCGGCCCGTAGCCCGGATAAACTCCCGTCACGTTTACCTGCCGCTTGTTCCTTCCTTTAGTCACGTGAAGGTCCTGATTGTTCTCCGGGCTGATAAATTCCATGTAGGGGATTCTTTCCCGGAGCAGGATGGCATCTTCCTCGCGCAGCCCGATCCAGCGGCCCTTGCCCAGGCCCTGGAAGGTTTTGGTAGTCCTTCTGCCGCCGAAAATGACGATATTACTGCCCATCCCCTGCATGCCCTTCATCACTTCTTTCTCCAGGCCCTGCCCGAACCCCAGCAACAGGATCACCGCCACCGTGCCCCAGGTGATCCCGAACACGGTAAAAAAGGTGCGCAGTTTCTGCCGCCGCATGTCCTGAATGAACTGGCCAAGAAGCTGGAAAAAGTAGGTTATCATCTGGAAGTACCGCTCTGCTTGCTGGTTAAAAAATATCCGAAAAGTATCCCCGTCAGCGACGGCGGGCGCCAGAGCGTCAATCGATTTCCTTCGGCGGCTCCTCGACCACGCTGTCGCCCACGGCCAGGCCGTCGACCACCTCGAGAGTCAGCCCGTCGGACAGCCCCACTTCTATCGGATGATCGACCAGACTGTCGGCTTCGTTGGGAATTTTCACAAAGGACGAGTCGTTACGAAACGTGACCAGCCGCTCGGGCAGGGTGGGCACGTCTTCCTTGCTGCGGATCACGATATCCGCGTTAGCGCTGTAACCCGCGCGAAGGTTGACTTCGGCCAGGTCGGTGATCCTGATCTTGATGTCGAACACGATGGTGTTGTCCTTGGTGCGGCTCTTGGGTGAGATGAAATATAACTCGCCGGAAAGGGTGTCCGACGGCAGCGCGCCGATATTAATCGTGGCGGTCATTCCCTCGCGAAGCTTGCCCACGTCGATCTCGTCCACCGTGCCGATAAATATCAGGTTGTTCATGTCAGCCAGTTTCATCAGTTCGGTGCCCGGCTGGTAGCTGGTCAGCGGCACCACCGGGTCGCCGCGGTTAACCAGGCGCTCCAGGATCATCCCGTCGATCGGCGAGCGAATCAGCGTCTCGATCTGCCTGCCGCCGATCCGGCTCTTGCCCTTCTCCATCAACTCCAGGCGTTCACGGGCCTGCTTCTCGCGCAGCTCGGTTTCCTTGAACGTGTTCTCCACGTTCTCGAATTCGAGCTGGGGCATCAGATCGCCGTCCTTAAGCTCGGTTGCCCGTTTTAAATCGCGGCGCGCCTTGTCGCGGTTGAGCTGTGCCAGTTCCAGGTCCCGCCTGGTGGAAGCCAGCTCCAGCGGCGTCGGTTCGGGTTTGACCACCAGCAGGGGTTCACCCCTGCTCACCTGCTCGCCCACTTCCTTGTGCAGCACGTCCACAATACCAGACACCTGGCTTTTGACCACGATCTCGTAGTCCGGGTCGATCTTGCCGATCGCCAGCGCCTTCTCGACGATTGTGCCGGTTTCGACAGCGACTTTCTTGAAAAGCTCCTCATTGCCGTTGCCGTTTCTTCCGAGCAGGTAGTAACCGCCCCCCGCAACAGCAAGTACCAACACGATAACCACCAGCTTTTTCATCAGGTTACCCCAGTTTGAATTTTTCATCGCAAATACGCTATTAAAAGTAAGACACCTGAAAAGTGAAAATGTTTTCATTTTTTTCTTGCGGCAATTTTACTTACCTGAACTTGTTTGAACTCGGCGAGCGGCGGTTTACTGCCAGGTTGTGATATTGACTTTGAGTACCGGTTTGGTTATTATGCTTTTTCTCTTTTACTGATAACTATTTTCGCCCGGCGGAGCAAGACAGATGCATCCGGTGATATTCAGGCTCGGACCGCTGGAGATCAAAAGCTACGGGGTAATGCTGGCGGTCTCCTTCCTGGTCGGATACCTGTTTGCCAGGAAAAGAGCCGTCCACCGGGGAATCAGGCAGGAGGCGCTGCTCGACCTCTGCTTCTGGATCCTGCTCTCGGCGATAGTGGGTTCGCGGGCATTTTATATCGCAACCCACTGGGATCAGTATGCCGACAGCCCTCTCGGGGCCTTTTCGATCTGGGAAGGCGGCCTGTCGATGATGGGCGGGGTGCTGATGGCGCTGGCGGTGGGCTGGCTGTTCCTTAAAAAAGCCGGGGTGCGGTTCACGCAGATGGCCGATGTAGTTGCGCCATCGATCGCTCTGGGCATCGGGCTGACCAGGATCGGGTGTTTTCTTTACGGCTGCTGCTACGGCCTGCCGACAGACCTGGCTCTCGGGATAACGTTCCCGGAAGTATCGGCTGCCGGCAGCCATTTCCACGTCCCGATCCACCCGACTCAGCTTTACAGTTCGGCATACGGGTTTGCTATTTTAGGGATACTGATGCTTATCGACAGGTTCCGTCCGCGGGAAGGGGCCCTGTTCGGCATTTTCGCCATGCTGTATGCAATCGCCCGGTTCACCGTAGATTTTTACCGCTACTATGAGCCGCAGCAGTATGTAACCGCCCAGCCGGCGGCGCTGACCAACAACCAGATTATCAGCATGGCGCTGTTCGTATTCGGGGCTGTGCTGGCTGTCCGGGCCTGGCGCAATCGCACCGTGGAGGCTGTTGAAAGTGGCCGCGGGTAACATATCGGTACTTACCGCTCCCCTGCTCGACCTGATATATCCATCAGCGTGTACGGGGTGCGGCGGCGAGGTCCCCGACAGTTCGACTCTGCTCTGCACCGCCTGCCTGGAGGCGATTCCCTGGCTGCGCGATGAAGGATGCCGGCGGTGCTGGTCTGAACTGGATTTTGACGGACGCTGCAAGTTGTGCGAAGGGCTGGATAGCGCGGTGGTGCTGGTTCGGTCCGCCGCCTGGTTTTCCGGCTGCGTTCCCGAACTGATACACGCGCTTAAATACGCCCGGCGCAGGGAGATCGCCTCGCTGCTGGCGGAGTTGGCAAACGCCGGAGGTTCGCTGGACCGGTTGCCCGAGCGCCCGGACCTGATAGTCCCGGTGCCGCTGCACTGGCGGCGCAGGATCAGGCGCGGGTTCAACCAGAGCCAGCTTATCGCAGGAGAGCTGTCCGCGCTGTGCGGAATCCCGCTGGCCGGGCGCAAAGTGGTCCGGGTCAGGTCCACCGCCACCCAGACCCGGTTGAGTCCGGAGCAGCGTCGCCGGAACGTGGCCGGAGCATTCGTTTGCCGCCGGCGCTCCGAACTGGACGGCGCGAGTGTTCTTGTTGTAGACGATGTCATGACCACGGGAGCCACGCTGGGCGAGGTCGCCCGCTCCCTGGCGGAGGCAGGCGCGAAACGGGTGTTTGCCTGGACTTTCGCGCGCGCCTGATTCCCTGGTTTAACCCACTGCGGTATTTATTACTCAAATCCTATTCAGTTTCCAAAGAGGAGCAGGAAGATGGCTATCAAGATCGGGATTAACGGATTCGGACGTATCGGCAGGCTGGTTTTCAGGGCTGCGCTGGCCGACGGCGGTTTCGAGGTGGTGGGGATCAACGACATCACGGACGCCAAGACCCTGGCGCACCTGCTCAAGTACGATTCGACCCACGGCAGGTTCCCCGGCGATGTCAAGGCCGGAGATGACGCGATTATCGTCAACGGCAAGAGCTATCCCATCTGCGCCGAGCGCGATCCGGCCAACCTGCCCTGGGGTAAGCTGGGCGCCGAAATCACGCTGGAATCCACCGGGATTTTCCGCGACCCCGCTTCCTGCAAGAAGCATATTTCAGCGGGCGCCAAGAAGGTTCTGCTGACCGTGCCGCCCAAGGACCCCGAGGGCGAGTTCAAGCTGATTGTAATGGGTGTGAACGACAGCGACCTGGAAGCGGGCGACTCGCTGGTCTCCAACGCATCCTGCACCACCAACTGCCTGGCTCCGATGGTTAAGGTACTGCACGAGAAGTGGGGGATCAAGCACGGATTGATGACCACGATCCATGCCTATACCAACGACCAGCGCACCCTGGACATGCCCCACAGCGACCTTCGCCGCGCACGCAGCGCCGCGGTGTCGATGATCCCCACCAGCACCGGCGCGGCCCGGGCGATCGGCAAGGTGATTCCCGCGCTGAACGGCAAGCTGGACGGGCTCTCCGTGCGCGTGCCCACTCCCGACGGTTCGCTGACCGACCTGACCGCCGTGCTGGAAAACGGCACCTCGGCAGAGGAAGTCAATGCCGCGATGAAGGATGCCGCCGCCGGCAGCCTGAAAGGTATCCTGAGCTACTGCGACGAGCCGATCGTGAGTATCGACGTTGTCGGTGATCCGGCAAGCTGCGTTTTCGATGCGCTGAGCACCACGGTGATCGACGGTAACCTGGTCAAGGTCCTCGGCTGGTACGACAACGAGTGGGCTTACTCCTGCCGTTGTATCGACCTGATGAAGATGATGGCCTGAATTCCGTACTGTTTCGGCGCAAGTAAATACAGGCAAGGGGCAGCCGCCTGCCAGCGGCGGCATGTTGCCCCTTTGCCACTTGGTTTAATTGCAGAAAAGTAATTCACACTGCGAGGTGAGTCGAAGTGAGCAAGAAGACGGTTAAAGATGTGGCTCTCGCCGGCAAGCGTGTGCTGATGAGGGTCGATTTCAACGTCCCCCTGGACGAAAACCAGCGAGTGACCAGCGACAAGCGGATCCGCGCCGCCGTACCCACGATCGAGTACATCCTGGACCAGGGCGGAAGGCTGGTGCTGATGAGCCACCTGGGCCGTCCCAAGGGCAAAGTCGTCCCCGAGATGAGCCTCAAGCCATGTGTCGAGGTACTCAGCGGCCTGATCGGCAAACCGGTCAGGTTCGCCGCCGATTGCGTGGGCGAGGAAGTGATACAGCAGGTTGACTCGCTGGCCGACGGCGAGGTGCTGCTGCTGGAGAACCTGCGCTTTCATGCCGAGGAGACGGATAACGATCCCGAATTCAGCAGGCAGTTGGCCGGGCTGGCCGAGGTCTACGCCAACGACGCGTTCGGCACGGCCCACCGCGCCCACGCCTCCACCGAGGGTGTAACCAGCTATGTCGGCGCCGCTGTGTCCGGTTTCCTGCTGGAGAAAGAACTCAAGTACCTGGTCGGTGCGGTTGAAAACCCCGAGCGGCCGTTCGTGGCCGTGCTCGGCGGCGCCAAGATCAGCGGCAAGATCGATGTGATCAGCAACCTCCTGCCCAAGGTCGACAAGCTGATCGTGGGCGGCGGGATGGCTTACACGTTTTTCAAGGCTCAGGGCAAGGAAATCGGCAACAGCCTGCTGGAAGAGGACAAGGTGGAACTGGCATCCTCCCTGCTGGAACAGGCCGGCGACAAACTGATGCTGCCGGTGGATTGCCTGATCTGCGACCAGTTCGATTTCGGCAGCCGCAAAATCGGCCAGCTCAAGGCGATCAGCGTCCGGGCGATTCCGCGCGACTGGGAGGCTCTGGATATCGGTCCGGCCAGCGCGGAGAATTTCTCCCGCGTGATCGCAGAAGCCGGGACAGTTGTCTGGAACGGCCCGATGGGTGTGTTCGAGATCAAGGAACTGGCCGGCGGGACAGAGAAGCTGGCCCGGGCTATCGCCACCGCCACCGATAACGGCGCCACCAGCATTATCGGCGGCGGCGACAGTGTGGCTGCGGTGGAGCAGATGGGCCTGGCCGCCAGGATGACACATATTTCCACCGGCGGCGGAGCATCGCTGGAACTGCTCCAAGGTAAAGAGCTGCCCGGCGTGGCCGCTCTGGACGACGCCTGATCGCGGCAGAAGCTCTCAAACGTTGTAATTTTTACGGAGGAAGAAATTGCGAGAACAAATCATTGCGGCCAACTGGAAAATGAACCATCGCGCCCGCGATCTCGAACAGTTTTTCCAGGGACTGCTGGCCTTGTATAAGGAGCGCGAGGGTGTGACCGTAGTCGTGGCGCCCACCGCCCCCTACCTCGTCAGGGCGGTGGAACTGGCCGCTCCGGCCGGGATCAGGATTGCCGCGCAGAACATGCATTTCGAGGCCGGCGGCGCGTTTACCGGTGAAATCAGCGCCGGAATGGTGCGGGACACGGGCGCGCAGTTCGTGATTCTGGGCCACAGTGAGCGACGCCACATTTTCGGCGAGAGCGATGGGTTGATCGCCAAAAAAGTGGCCGCTGCGCTGGAGAACAAGCTTCGCCCCATTTTCTGTATCGGCGAACTGCTGGAGGAACGCGAGGCGGACAAGACCGAGAGCGTGGTCACTTCTCAGCTCAATGCCGTGCTGAGCGAAGTTACGCCCGAGCAGATGCTCGACGTGGTGGTGGCCTACGAACCGGTCTGGGCTATCGGCACCGGCAAGACAGCTACGCCGGATCAGGCCGAAGAGGTCCATTGCATGGTCCGCGCGGTGATCCGCGGGCAGTTCGGCGACGAGGTTGCCCGGCGGGTGACGATCCAGTACGGCGGCAGCGTGAAGCCGGATAACATTGACGAATTGATGGGCGCGGAAAATATCGACGGGGCGCTGGTGGGCGGAGCCAGTCTCAGGGCCGAGAGCTTCCTGCAATTGATCAATTTCAATGCCGGCTGAGCTCACTTGTCGCGCGCAACTGTCTAACTTACCGGCGGTTTAACACTTGACAGCCTTTCCGGCTGCTTTTATTTTTTAAATCTTGTTACCAGCGTCGGAAACCGTGGAGGTTTTTTGTTTACGTTCTTTCTGATGATTCACATCCTGATCTGCTTCCTGCTGGTAGTCGTGATCCTGCTCCAGGCGGGCAAGGGCGGCGGGCTGGCCAGCGCATTCGGCGGGGCCGGTACTACCGACGCCACTTTCGGCGGCCGTCAGGCTGCCGGTTTCCTGGGCAAATCGACCACCGTGCTGGGCACGCTGTTCCTCGTCTCCAGTTTTTTCCTGGCCCTGCTCTCCAGCTACAATACCGGTCCGAGCAGCGCGGTGCAGCAGGAGCTGCAAAGCGCTCCCGCTCCGTTGGGTGCTCCGGCCCCGTTGGCCGAGCCATCCAACCTGTTCCAGGAAGAAACCGCGCCGGACGAAGGCCAGCCGTAAACGGCCCCGCAGCAGGAAAGCCAGCCCCAGCAATAGGCGCGACGCTGCCTGGCCAGTGCTGTCTTTGGTTGGATGTTGCCGTTTGGCCGGACGCGCGTGCGCGGGTGTGTGACGCGAGAAAAAATGCCGAAGTGGTGGAACTGGTAGACACGCTGTCTTGAGGGGGCAGTGGGCTCGTCCCGTCCGGGTTCAAGTCCCGGCTTCGGCACCATGATAAAGGTCCAGGCCTGGCTCAAAAGAGTCAGGCCTGTTTTATTCAGCACCAGAATTCCAAATTGCCGCAACGTTATTCGGTTTTACCCCCATATTTGCAGCTTACCGCACATCTTAAGTTTTAAACTTGCTTTTTTGGTGCACGATGTGCCATATTTTTCCAGGAGGGGGGATAAATGGCCGAGATCGACCTCCAGCAGTTATTATACGAGGTGCGCCAACAGCTCAACCGCAACGGACTGCCCAGCGACCTCGAACGAGAGCTGAATATCGACTTACAGCCGGATCTCGATGCAATCCGCATGACGGTGGAGCGGGAGGAAAAGATTTACCCGACGCTCTCTTTTATCTGAAATGTTTTACGCCGGCGCGAGGAGAAAGATGAGCCCCAGTCCTGAAGCTAAATTCGACAGATGCCCCAAATGCTATGCGGTGATCAAATACAACGCGGGCGATGCCCACATCATCTGTCCGAAATGCAACGTGAAAATCAAACTGGCCGCAACCAACGGGTAGACCGGTTACGGCCAGATCAATCTTTCCGCCATCGGTTGTAAGCGTTATTGCACCTGAGGCTTGATATTTACTATCAGGATTAGTGCATTAACCATTAACAAGCTATTATCCCAACCATCCCCCCCCCCAGAACGCAAAGTCTTTCATACTGCCGCACCTGATCTTATCCCGAAAACAAGACAGGGCGAAGAGCCTGGTGGCAGCCATCCGCCCTGCAATGCAAGTGTACGCAACCTCACTTTTGATTCTAGTGCCGCACGGTTGCCCCGTCAACTTCTTCAAACATAAAAAGCGGCAATGCCGCAACAGCACTGAACCGGTATTTCGCGACCACTGCGAACCCTCACCGACCAGCACCGCGGGCACTGCCGCATTTTCTGAAAAATGATATATTAATTATATAGTAATAAGCATCGATCACGCTAATTAAGCAAGGAACAATTTTTTTGTATTCAACAAGTGGACCGTCCCGGTTTCCGCATCTGCCACAGCTTTTATATACCCACTGGCTTCTAACGATTCACCATTTACTTTTATTATATCATCAGGCTTAATTTCAAGCAATCCGCCAATCTGATCCACCATCAAACCTGCCAGCCCGCCCTTTTCATCTGCCTTTTCAATCAGAACCACGCTGGAATCGTATTTTGAATGATGCCTGCGATGGCCCAACAGGGCATGAAGGTCCACCGCCTCAATAAGCTTACCCCTGATGTTGACCGTATGCTGATACCGCCTGTCCGGTTCTGACGGACATCTGGTCGAGAAAGCCGGTCCGAGTATTTCTCTGACCTCGTCCGCCGGCAGCGCATACATGGTTTCTCCGATGACGATTGTCAGGAATTTGCCCCGGGGATCGTTGCCATCGGCCTTGTTAACTTTGCCCTCTAGTATTATCTCTTTGCTGAAATTTAACCAAATGCTCCCTGCATTGTAAGCTCCTCACGGGCCAGAACTGCAAACACTGTGGAAAACCGAATCCGGCTTTTCCCGTTATTTTCTCTTTGGTAAGTACAAGATTTGTGCCAAAGCACCTTTTCTCTTCTCTAGCTTTTAATTATAAGGATTTAAGCTTTTCAGTTCTGTTAGATTTTTGTTAGCCGGCTGTCAAACCGACAATTTTTTTACACTCTTGCGAAGATCGAGCAGTGGGCTCGAAAGACCCGGCGGCTTCGGCTGACAATAATGCCTGAATGCAGTAATCATCGAGGCTCGCTAATTGACACTGCCAGTACTAAAGCAATCTTGATTTGAGTTGACAAACGCTCCGGCCGCCGGCACCATTGCATAAGAACTTTGCACATTGTCGACAAACATGTTCCCCGGGAGCCGGAGTGGCGAAGATCACTTTCCTCGGAGCGACCGGCACAGTCACCGGCAGCCGGTTCCTGCTGCGGACAGAAAAGCAGAACCTCTTAGTCGACTGCGGCCTGTTTCAGGGCCTGAAACAACTTCGTCAGAGAAACCGGGAACCTTTCCCTTTTCCTCCAGCTCAGCTGGACCGCGTATTCCTGACCCACGCCCATATCGACCATAGCGGCTATTTGCCCAGATTGTGGAAAGGTGGTTTCAGGGGGCGGGTACACTCTACGCACGCCACCCGTGACCTCTGTCAGATCCTTCTCCGCGACAGCGGACACCTTCAGGAAGAAGACGCCCGCTGGGCCAATAAGAAAGGTTTCTCCAAACACAGTCCGGCCCTTCCGCTCTACACGGTCGAGGACGCCGAACACGCGCTCCAGCTTTTCCAGCCCCGGCACTACGGCGAGCACCTGGAACTGGACAGCCAGACGAGAGTCAAGTTCAAGGACGCCGGGCATATTCTGGGCAGCTCGTTTGTCGATATCAAGCGTACTGTCGATGGGCGCAGCCGCAAGATTTTTTTCTGCGGCGATTTCGGCCGACCAGAACGTCCGGTCCTGAATGATCCGGTGCAGGCCTACAACGTGGATTACCTGGTGCTGGAATCCACCTACGGCAACCGGCTCCACGGCAAGGTGGACGCCAAGGCCGAACTGGCGAAAGTGATCAAGCACAGCGTGCGCCGCGGCGGCGTGCTGGTGGTGCCGGCGTTCAGCGTGGGACGGACCCAGACCCTGCTGTACCTGATCCGCGAGCTACAGGAGGAGGGTACGCTGCAGGATATCCCGGTCTACGTGGATTCTCCGATGGCGATCCGCACAACCGAGCTGTTCGACAAGTACATCCACGATATGGACCTGGCAGCCAGGGTCCAGGCGCTGAACGGCAAGAGGATTTTTCAGCCCGGAAACCTCACGTTCTGCCGCACGGTCAAGGAGTCGAAATCGATCAACGAGATCAACGGTCGCGCGATAATCATCTCGGCCAGCGGGATGGTTACCGGCGGACGGATCCTGCATCACATGCTGCACCGCCTGCCCCACAAGCAGAACACGATCCTGTTTATCGGCTACCAGGCACAGGGCACCAGGGGCAGGGCGATGGTCGATGGGGCCAGGTCGATCAAGATCCACGGCCGGCAGGTGCCGGTCAAGGCCAAAATCGCCCAGATCGACGGGTTCAGCGGGCACCCGGACAGCAACGAAATCCTGGCCTGGCTGATGGGGTTCAATCGCAAACCGGACACCGCTTTTATCGTCCACGGCGAGCCGGAGTCATCCGCCGGGCTGGCCCGGCGGATCCGCGATAAGCTGGGCTGGAATGTGGAGGTCCCCAAGTTCGGCCAGAGCTACGAACTGGAGTTGTAACAGTCCTTTGGAACCCGTCTGTGGTTGCCGGGTATTTAAGCAGCAGAACTCCCTTTTCCTGCTATTTTGATCTATCGCTTTGCCCGCCTCCACCGGCGGGCTTTTTTTTGTCCCGCCGATCTGTTATCTTGCCCGCAGAAGATTGCCGGGATTCCGGGCTAAAAGAAGTTCAGCGATCAAGATCAAGAGCGGAAACGCGATGAAACGGGAGAAAATCAGCGAAATTCTGGCCCGTGACAAAGCGGGCGGCTGCCTGACCGCGGCCGGGTGGGTGCGCTCGGCAAGGCTCAGCCAGAACGTGGCGTTTATCGACCTTACCGACGGCAGTTCTCCGGCCGGTCTGCAGGTTGTACTCAGTCCCGACACGTCGGGATTCGAGCTGATGGAGCGGGTGCACACGGGTAGTTCGGTGCTAGTCGAGGGCGAGCTGGCCGACAGTCCCGGCAAGGGCCAGAAATTCGAGTTGCAGGCCGCCAACCTGACCCTGCTGGGCGAGGCCGACCCGGAAACCTACCCGATCCAGAAGAAAAAGCACACGATGGAGTTCCTGCGCACCAAAGCCCACCTTCGCGTGCGCACCAACACGTTCGCCGCCGTGTTTCGCCTGCGCAGCCACCTCTCGCAGGGAATCCACGACTTTTTCCGCCGCAAGGGCTTCTTTTATATCCACTCCCCCGTTATCACCACGAGCGACTGCGAGGGCGCGGGCCAGATGTTCCAGGTCAAGACTTCCGGCGACGAGGAATTTTTCGGAAGGCCGGCGTGGCTTACGGTCAGCGGACAGCTCGAGGCGGAGCTGATGGCTCTTGGACTGAGCGAGGTCTATACGTTCGGCCCCACTTTCCGGGCGGAGAACTCCAACACCCCCCGTCACCTCTCCGAGTTCTGGATGGCGGAGCCGGAAATGGCGTTCTATGACCTGAACGACAACATGGACCTGGCCGAAGAGTTCATCAAGGCCCTGCTGAGCTACATGATCGACAACGATCCCGCTGACCTCGAGTTCATGCAGCGCTGGTACCAGAAAGGGCTGCTTGAGCAGCTCGAGCAGATTATCGAAAAACCGTTCCAGCGTCTCAGCTACACCGAGGCAATCGGCTTGCTCGGCGCCAGCGGCAAAGAATTCGAGTTTCCCACCGGGTGGGGCGACGATATCCAGACCGAGCACGAGCGCTATCTCAGCGAGGAGAAATTCGGCGGCCCGGTGATCCTGTTCGACTACCCGGCTAAAATCAAACCGTTCTACATGCGGCTCAACGACGACGGGAAAACTGTCGGGGCGATGGATGTCCTGCTGCCGCGGATCGGCGAGATAATCGGCGGCAGCCAGCGTGAGGAGCGATACGATGTCCTGCTGGCCCGGATCCGCAAGCAGGGACTGAACGAGAAAGCCTATGAGTGGTTTCTCGATACCCGCCGTTTCGGCACCGTGCCCCACAGCGGGTTCGGCCTGGGCCTGGAGCGGACGATGCTGTTTTTGAGCGGGATGGCCAATATCCGTGACGTGATCCCGTTTCCGCGCACGCCGGGTAATGCGGAGTTCTAAGGGGCTACAAGCTGTTTCATAACTCTGGAGGAGCGGTTGGTGCTTATCGAGCTGGGGCTTGGCCCCGGTGAGTAGAACGTTGGATTAAAGAATACTCGTTCTTTTTGTAACCAAAAAGAACCAAAAAGTTTTCACCGGGCCGAACTCGCATCCACGCTTAAAGCAATGCAGCCGGTTTGTGCATGTGCTACTGACGCCGCTGCTTTTGTTCAGGGCCTGAATTGTCCCGACGAAGTGCGTCGGAACAATTGAAGACGCGCCCCGCTTATACGGGTCATATGATATGACGTGGGATCCGCGGCAAAAAATCCCCCATTATGCCGAGTTTCGATATCCGATGGCAAAACGCAACAAAAATAACCACGGCCTGTCTCCCGTCGTCCGTAACCTCGACCGCCAGGTGCCGATCGAGGTCTACTCGTCGCTGCCGAAAATCCCTGTTACAGTCGTGCTGGACAATATCCGCAGTGCGTTCAACGTGGGAGCCATTTTCCGCACGGCCGAATGCGGGCGCGTGCAGCGGCTGGTCACCTGCGGGATTACGGCGCACCCTCCCAATGAGCGGGTGGTCCGCACGGCGATGGGCACGGCGGAGTATGTCCCTCACGAGCACGCGGAGTCCGCGCCGATTGCTGTCAGCCAGGCGAGAAGCCGCGGCGAGAAGATAATCGCGCTGGAAACGACCTCCGCCAGCCGCTCGCTGTACGATCCGTGGGCGAAACAACCTGTCTGCCTGCTGCTGGGTAACGAAGCGCTGGGGCTGGGCGATGAGGTATTGCAGGCGGCGGACGAGATCGTGGAAATCCCGCTGCTGGGCTATAAGAACAGTCTCAACGTGTCGGTGTCGTTCGGGGTGGTGCTCTTCGAGATCCTGCGCCAGTGGGGAGAGCTAACTGTGTTACCGTCAGAGGAACTGCCGGGCCACTGAAGAGTAGTGCCAATGACAAACCCCGACAAAAAGCTCTTAGAGGTTCGATTTCAAGTCTCGTCGAGCCCGCCATTTTAAAAAGAAGGCTCGCAACTTATTGCGAGCCTTTTTGTTGTAAAGTTTAAAAATAGCTATATTCCGCAAATACACATTCCGTCAATGGATAATTAGCGTAGAAACGCGTATCCTTAAGTCTCCTTTGCGATCTCTGCTGTGCATATATCTTTAGTATTAATTCACCTGAGATCATTGATGACAATTGTGGATAATAATTGACCAAATGCCAATCTCAAAAACTTGAGTTCTCTCATTATTAGTGGTACCGTTCTGGGGGGCAGATCAAAGGGTTTATAGAGTTTAAAAGCAGAGTTAAATAATACATAAGGGATCTGCTGGCGTAGCTTGGTATAGATTGGTTTAAGGATTGCCTGTGACTTACAAAGCTTTTGACAATAACGTGAGGACTGTATCATGACAGACCAATGCCGCTCATGGTGGCGCAATTGCGCACTGGATACTGATCCGGAAATGCGGGCTATCGACATTCTCGAAGATGACCTGCAACCCATTGACGCAAAGGCAACGAAAATAAGAGAGCTGATCTCGACTTTCGAACTATGCCACCACAAGGCCGAGCGCTGGGTTACCAACATCATCGAGGCCATTGGTAAAGAAGAGTCGAATAAAGGGCTGGGCACTCGGCCTGCGGATCATCAGCACCCCGCAGAAACGGTATGGCAAAACGCATGCGCCGCACTGTCTGCATGGTGTGCAGGTTGTCCGGTAGATTTGCTTGACCAGGTCATCGGAGAGATCCCAGCGGCAGAATTACTCAATAGCATTGGGAAACGTTCCCGCTTGAAAGAATGGCAAATCCAGAGAGTAATCGAGAAAATCCGCAGCATTATCCACTGGCCACAGCCTGCCAACGATCCGGCTGTACAGTACGTATGGCTTGTCCTGAATGTGGGGGATTATGACGCCACCTCTCTTGACCAGTGCCCGGAGCGTTATAAAGAGCACAAAGATTTTTGGCTACAGACAGTAAGTACCACTATTAATGACACTGAGAACGGTGATGAGACGACTCTGTCGCTGGGATTTGCCATCGATATGCTTTGGCCCTGCCATTGGAGATTCGTTGACAATCTGCAGTTTATCCTTGAAGCCATCGGCGGAAATTGCACTCCAGCAACATCTTTCGCCGCGTGTGGAAGAAACATAAACTTAGTACCTACTTACCACAGGATGGAAACTATTTGCCACACTCTGAAAAAGTTCTGCAATCCTTCAGTTCCAGAGGAAGAACTGGACAAAAATCTGCTGGCGGTTCTGGGAACACCCTCACCAGTAAAGAAATGGCTTACCGCATCGCTGGACAAGACAATCAGGCTTCAAATGCATCCACCGGACAAGATGCGAAAGATGCTCTCTGATCTTGCCAATCCAACATGGTATACTGCACCCCAATAAGAACGGCGTTTCATTAAGTAGATGCCAGGAAGTACTATTTGATTAGATGATGGATTTGGTATCGACGAATAAGTGTAATGTTTCCAGAGTAGAGAGATACAGTTTCATGCTGCCACCGCCTCAATTTGCCTTATCAACTCTTCTGGCATTTCGGCCAGGAAAGTTTTAAAATAGTCTCGTACACCCCGCCTGAGCTTATTCAATTAAACGTTGAATTGAATAGGGAGTGGTATGGGTTGAGCATGCTACTTTCGCCTAATCCACTCCACATAACCATCCGCTATCAACCTCATATCCGCGCTGTACCAAGCGATTTCTGTTTTGGTCCGGACCATGGCTCTAGCTCGATCATTGGTTAGGGCGCGGTACAGCAATTATTCTTAAAGCCAAAATAAATTGCGAGGAGAAGCCGATGTGATTAGTCGAGCTTTTAACTTCGGGAAAGGAGAACTCAAAAATCAGTTGCAATTACTGAGATGTGCACCTTACTTTCAACACCAATTGTCCAACATGTTCTGACGACGTACAGTTGATTTTTTGGCCGCTGACCAGCACAGGCAGAAAAAGAGGAGAGCATGGCTTCCAGAAAAATAGCCGTCCTCGGCGGAGGCCACGGGGCCAGGACCGTGGCTGCGGATATGGCCCTGGCCGGCCACGAGGTGCGGCTCTTCGAATTCGAGGAGTTTCAGGCCGCGGTGGCCGGGATTTTCGACCGGGGGGAAATCACCATCGAAGGCAAATCCCGCACCGGCACGGCGAAACTCGCCCTGGCCACCCATCAACTGGCCGAAGCCACCGACGGTGCCGAAGCCGTGCTGATAGTGGTGCCCGCCCTCTATCACCGCCGCTACGCCGAAGCCCTGGCCCCCGGAGCACTCAGCGACGGCCAGCACGTGGTGCTGGTTCCGGGCACCCTGGGCAGTCTCGAATTCATCGCCACCCTGCGCTCACTCGGCTGCCGGGCGGAGGTCACCGTTTCCGAACTCGACACCCTGCCCTATGCCACCAGGATCACCGGGCCCTCTTCGGTGCTCGTCTATCATGCCCTGCCCGTGTTCGGGGCCGGCGTGTTCCCTGCCCGGCGCAGCGCGGAAGTCCTGGCCCTCCTGCAGGAGCTTTATCCGGGAATCGCCCGCTACCGGGACGTGCTGGAAGCGGGCCTGTCCAACTGCAACCCGGTGATCCATCCGCTGGGCGTGCTGATGAACGCCGGACGCATCGAATACTCCCGGGGTGAATTCTGGTATTACGAGGAAGGGATAACCCCCTCCACCGCCCGGGCGATGGAAAAACTGGACGAGGAAAGGCGGGAAATAGGCAGGAAGCTGGGCCTGGAGCTGCCGGACCAGGCCGAAGCGCTTCATGCGGTGGACTACGGGCCCAGAGGAGACCTGTGGGAAGCACTGAAAGGCAGCAAGGGCCTGACCCCGATCAAAGGCCCGACTTCCCTGACCAACCGCTACCTAACCGAAGACATCCCCATCGGCCTGGTCTGCTGGTCACAGTTGGGGGAAATGCTCGGTGTGCCCACCCCCCTGATGCGCGCCACCGTGGAAATCGGCATCGCCATCTCGGGCCGGGACTACTGGCAAACAGGCCGCACGCTCGAAAAGTGCGGCATCCAGGGCATGAGCGCCGAAGAACTTTGCGCCTACGTCCAGTCCGGCCACAAGCCCTGAGATCAGGCCCTCTCCCGCTGCCGGGATAGAAGAACAGTCTCAACGTGTCGGTGTCGTTCGGGGTGGTGCTCTTCGAGATCCTGCGCCAGTGGGGAGAGTTGGAAGCTTTGCCGTCAAATCAATTGACTTCTCATTAATCCGCAATCTAAGCAAGAGATATAGTTACAGCATGGGATTATTCATTATTCTCATAATATTCCTTAAAGCTTAAAGGGCCACACAATATTTGCCTCGGAGAATTTAGGTTTTGGTACTTGAACTGACACACCAGGAGCCAATTCGATGCTCTCAGGAATTTCTTTCCAATCCATTTCTGAGTGGTATACTCCTTGAAGCCATCGCTTTAAATCCTCGAAATCTCTAAGGCGCAGAAAGTTTCTAGCATCACCGCTGGTAGCAGTCCAGATCGCGTCCCGGGTGAAACGAGTATTAGTCACCAGCAACCCAAGACGAAATACTGTATTCTGCCACGCCAATAGCCTGTCTACAGCACCTCGACCCGTCGAGGCACCACGGCTATGATGTTTTACTTGAACGGCCAGAAGAAATGATGCCACATCTCTCATACGAGGTAAAGCAATGATGTCAATACCCCCATCCTTCATCGTTGACTTACCTGTTCGTTGTACATCGTAACCCATACAACTAAGGCGATCAGCAACAACCAACTCGAATTGATCGGGTGTTAAGTCGTCAAGACGGGCTGGCTCATGTTTGATAATTTCAAGTAGTCTTGGTGTTGCATCAACGACAGTGATTAGTGATCTTTTCCCACCAGCTAAAATTCCGAGTTCGGTTGCCCACCGAAACAATGGTCCTCGAGATGGAGGTTGCGAGCCAGTTTCCCATCGCGAAAGCGCTATCCGGCTTGTTTTGATCCGTCCTGCTAGTTCAGCCTGCGAGAGTCCAAGTTCTTTTCTTGTCGCTCGGAAAACCCGGCCAAGATTCTGGGAAAGTGTTGTAGAAAAGCTACGTTTCTGCCGAAGGTGTAGGATTTCATAGCCGATTAGTGCGCTTAAAATTTTTATGCGTGCAATGTCATTTTCTTGGTAATTAACTTTCTCAAGACTGTCAAATGTAATATAGCCGATTGTTTTATCACCGTTCTTGATGGGACTATGCAAAAACGACTTATACCCAACATGAACTGTGTTTCGAATTTCTGCCGCTAAGAATCCATGGAAATCACTTTCGTCGCCCTTTTCTATACGCATAGTACCAGTGGTATTGCCGACCTCGGCCAGCCTTCGCAAACTAGCACTTTCATCAAAAAGAATTCTTATACGGAACTGTTGATAATCTGCTATTCGTCGATCGCGAAAGATGAAATCTTTCACAATCTCCGACAGGTCAAAATGGGCTTGTCCTGGGCTTTGGTTCATAAAGTGTAACTTTAATAAAGTTCAATCTGTTAAGTCAATTTCTTTCAAGTTTTTCCCTATCTTAAAAACATTTAGCTGGCTGCAAGTTATATTTGTAAAAGGATTTATGCACTGAGAAGAATAATGATAGCAGAATTTTTCAAGCATCATCCTCATCACTCACCTCGCTGTCCGCTTCATTGTCTTCATCGGCAGATGCTATCGGCAACCCGCGCTGTGTTCTCAGACCCTCGATTCTATCCAGCGGCCTGTCGAGCGCCCTTCTACGGGTCGTGGTCAGAGTCTCATACTCGTTCTGAACACTTGCGATCCTTTTCCCTAGTGTTTCAAATTTATTAACAAAGGCATCCCATTGTTTCTTAAACATACCCAACAGCGATAATATTTCGTTCGAGGTTCTTTCCAGCGAGAAATTATCCACCGCCTGTCTGATTACGGCCAGGATTGCATACAAGGTCAAAGGAGAACAGAATACCACCCTGTTCTTTAAACCTTCGTCCATGATCGTGCTGTCCTGTTCGTGAATGAAAGCATAAACCTGCTCGTTGGGAATAAACAGCAACACATAATCGACAGTGTTCTGCTCCGGATTGATATAATCCCGGGTCGTTATCTCTTTGATGCGTGCTCTGACGTCTTTTAAAAACTTTTTCGAATACTCCGCCTTATCCTGCTCCGATTCCACTTCTACATATTTCAAGTAATTATCCAGTGGAAACTTGACATCCATGTTTAATTTCAATTCATCCGGCAGAAAGAAGGTAAAATCCGGCCTGGTGCCGATCCCCTCGATAGTCTTCTGCTTTTCATAGTTGACATTCTCGATAAACCCGGTCAGCCGCAGGACATCCTCGGCCATTCGCTCTCCCCACTGCCCCCGCACTTTCGTGCTGGCCAGCGCTTCCCGCAGCGTACTTGTCGATTGAATCAGGGCCGTCGTCTGCTCGCCCGTCGTTTTCAGCTGATTCGTAATTTCACCAAATTTCTTCTCCCTGTCTTTCTCGATCTCCCTGACCAGATCGGACACTTTTTTGAGTTCGGCGGTCATATTCTGCAACTGTTGATCGATCAGGCCCTTTTTTGAATCCAGTTCCTTGACTCCCAAACCCTCGACGTTTTTCTGAGCCACCTCGATTGATTTCGATAAGGCATCGAGCGACATCTTGCCGAAGCTGTCCCTGACCTGGGTTTCAAACCTGCGAAAAACCTCGTCCACGATTTCCGCGGTTTTCTTCTTCCTGAAGAAAAAGGCAACGATAAATCCAGCCAGGAAACCTGCCGCAAAAACTCCCAGTACAGTCCAGGAAATCATTGTGCATTACTCCCTGTTATCATTCCAAACGGCCGTCTTCAATCAGTTGCTGCCCGGCGCCACCGCCTCGTAGGTCAGCGAGTGGTTGTAAATCTTCTCCTGCGGCACACTCACCTGGTAACCGCCGTTCTGCGCACCCGGCGGAAAACTCCAGCTGACCGCCTGGTTGTTGCCGCGCCCGTCGTGGTAGGCGTGGGTTATTTTCAGCTCGGATGAAACCGCCTGGTTTCTTCGCTCCAGGGTGCTGAACTGGACGGTGTGGATATCGGCGTTGCGGACAGTGAGCTTGAGCCGCGTATTGGCGCCCACGAGCGCCCTGTCACTGATGACATGGTTGAACCACGCCCCGTCCAGTTCATGCTCGGGGTGGGCTTTGTATCGCTCAAGCTCGTTCCAGCTCGCGCCCCGGTTGTTGGAGATCGACAGAACGGCCTCCAGGTCCTGCACCGATCCGCCACCGGCCGCCGAAACATGGAAGCCGATCCGCAGCTGGTCGATCAGCCCCTCGGTGCCGGGCGTGAACGCTACCTCCCCCGGCGCCGCGGGATCGGTCAGCCGCAGACGGTGCTCCGCGCCCTCCTGGACTGACAGGTTAACCAGCTCCTGGCCGGGAAGGCTCTCGCCCGGACGCCAGAAGCAGTTATAGAGCAGCGCCCGGTGATTGCCCACCGCAATTTTGAAATCATTACGCCCCGGCACGAGCCGCGGCAGCGCCATCGGCGACAGCTCGGTCCAGGTGCTCAGTTTCAGTCCCTGCAGGCCGACCCTGCCCGTGCCGCCGTTGTCGGTCCATTCGAACCGGACCAGGTAAGAATAGCGGCCCTGCACGTGTCCGGTCAGGTCAACCTCGAACGGCACAGCGCCGCGCCACTCGTTCTCCCAGACAGTGACCCAGCTCCGGCCCCCGTCGGTGGAGACAGACACGGCGTTGCGGTCCTGCGGTTCGATCTTCCAGAACCAGCCGCTCGCCACCGCGCCATCGGTGTTGTCCGAGAAGTCGGTCAGGTTGTTTTGGACCCCGGCGATCACCCACGGGCTGCGGACCTCGACCACGACCGACGCGGGCTGTCCCGTGGCAGCGGCAACCAGCGGGGGATAGTCGCTGTCAATCGCGCTTTCCACTCCCTGGATATCAGGATTCTCGCGGCGGAATACGTCGGAGAGAAGGTCGGGTTCGTAGATGAACTCGGCGTTTCCGTAGGCCGCCGGCACGGTGTCGGTCCAGGCCATCGAGTTGGCCCGCACCGGGCCCTCCAGCCAGTAGTTGCGCCAGACGGTGGTCAGCGGATCGGGGAGCATCTCCGGGTCAATATGGTAGCGGCCCTGTCCCTGGGGACGGTAATAGCAGGTCACTTTTTCGCCGGTTCGCAGTTCCAGGCGCATCATGTGGGCCAGTGAATAGCCGTGGTAGTCTTTCCAGCCCGGCGCATCGATAAAGGCCTTCATCATCGCCCGGGGCGGGTCCCACGGGTAGAACGGCTCCGGCCGCCGGCCGGCGCGTGCGAACAGCTCGGGGTTGACGACCAACTCGTCGAACGAGGCGATCCGGGTGTCATCGGGCAGATAGACGTAGCCGAACATGTCCGTGTCCACATAGTTCCATTTGTTGTCGAACCAGATTTCGGGGATCACGTGGCCGGTCCCTCCCCGCCGTCGGGCCTGCAGACCCGCCAGGCTGTAAAGCGCGCACATGGTCGCACTGTTGTTGCCGCAGAGGTTGTAGCCGTAGACCCCGAGATTCTTCAGCGCGTCGTGGACGTACATTCCGCCCTCGTACGGGCCGATAAAGTGGATCTGGTGTTTCATCCCGAACTCGTGGAGGGCAATCACTTTCTCGCGCTCCCCGGTGATTTCCCCGGTGAGTTGCGAGACAATATCCTCCAGGCTCCAGCAGGACGTCTGGCTGCGGCCGGTCAGCTTGATCGAAAGCAGCTCGGCCTGTCCGGCCGTGATTGTAAGCGCCAAAGCCAGAATAACGAGCAATGCCGGGATGCGGTGCATGTCCACTGTCCTCCAAGCTTGAATCATGGTCAGTCTGCCAAATCATAATGTCGCCGTCGGCCTGGTTACTTTACCGCCGAAGCCGGCTGGAATTAAGATACGGAGCGCAACGAGCTATGGAAAGGGAAAATTCCACAAGTTGTCACCCCTGCGGCGCGCCACTTGAAAAACAGAGCCGACTCGGCTATGTTGTGCGGGTGGGAGGTTCATCCCTAGGGGTGAATCTCCGCACACTATCCAGCACCTCAAAGGAGACAAGTGATGAAAATCCGTAAGGCCGTGGTGCCAGCCGCCGGACTGGGAACCAGATTCCTGCCGGTGACCAAGGCCCTGCCCAAGGAGATGATCCCGGTGGTGGACAAGCCGGCGATCCAGTATATCATCGAAGAAATAGTCGACAGCGGAATCGAAGACATCCTGGTTATCACCGGCCGGGGCAAACGGGCGATTGTCGAGCATTTCGACAAGTCGATCGAACTGAACATGACGCTCAAGGAAAAAGGCCGGGAATCCGTGCTCAAGACCCTGGAGCGGATCGAGCAGTTGGCGGATATTCATTACCTCCAGCAGAAAGAGGCGCTGGGCACGGGCCATGCCGTCCTCAAAGCGGCCAACCATATCGGCAACGAGCCGTTCGCGGTGCTGTTCGCCGACGACCTGATCATGAGCAAGCGGCCGGCTCTCAGCGAGCTGATCGATACGTTCGAGAAATACAACAGCTCTGTGCTGGGAGTTTCGCAGGTGCCGCAGAACAAGGTCAGCTCCTACGGTATTATCAAGGGCAAGCCGATCAACGGCGAGTATGTCGTCGAGGACCTGATCGAGAAACCCTCCGTGGATAAGGCCCCCAGCAACCTGGCGCTCTGCGGCCGGATGATTTTCACTCCGGATTTATTCGACTACCTGAAGCAGACCAGGATCGACGAGCAGCATAAGGAAATCCTGCTCACAGACGCTATCCTGAAAATGGCTCAGGAAAAAGTGGTCTATGCCCATATACTCAAGGGAAAGTGGCATACGGTCGGAGACAAGCTATCGTTCGTGAAAGCGACAATCGAATTAGCCCTGGACCATCCGGACCTGAAGGAGGGCGTGATCGAATTCCTCAAGGAAATCAAGTTCTGATCCCCTCCCCCGCGTTTGCGGGCCAGGTGCCATATGTGGGATAGCCTGCAGAGAATCCTGTTGAGCGCGGCGGGCGCCACCCTGGGACAGCTGTTCACCCTGGTGGCTCCGCTGCTGTTGTTTGGCTGGCTGATCCACCTGGTCAGTAACCTCCTCGAACGCAGCACTGTCCGTCTGCTCGGCCTCCAGGCCTATATCTATCTCATCGGCTGGATCGGGACGATGGTCCACGAACTGGGCCACGCTATCCTCTGTCCCGTTTTCGGCCATAAAATCACCGGGATGCGCCTGTTCAGTTTCAACACCCGCAACCGTGACGCCGGCTACGTGAGCCACAGCTACACGCGGGGCAATATCTGGCACCTGGCCGGTAATTTCTTTATCAGCGTAGGCCCGCTGGTGCTGGGAAGTCTGGTGATTTTCGTTCTCCTGCGCTACCTGGCCGGACTGACGCTGAGCCTGCAGGGTGTGCTGGCCGGAGGGCCGAATCTTGACAGCGGCTCCGGGTTTGTCAACTGGCTGACCCGGTTCGGGACGCTGCTCTGGGATACAACTCTGAAGATCTTACGCAGTATCGACTGGACAGGCTGGCGGATCTACCTGGCCGGCTGGCTCGTTCTGGCGGTCGGCAGCGGGATGACTCTGAGCAGCCAGGATCTCAAGGCGGCCGCCAGCGGCCTGGGAGTTATCCTGCTGGTCCTGCTGACAGTCAACCTGATCGCCGCGCTGCTGGGCTATTCCACGCCCGACTACACCGGGACGATCCGGCTGAGTGTCACCGCCTGCCTGCTGATGACAATCGTGCTGGTGGTCTGCGCCGCCGCCGCCGCGGTTATCCGGCTGACCGGCGCCGTATTCGGCCGTTGAGCGTGCCTCATGCGGAGGATATCCCTTGAGCTTCCCCAAGATCAGAGCTATCACCCTGCGTATTATCGAAACCTGCGGGATCGAGGCCCCGCCGGTGCCGCTGGAGCCGATCCTCGAACGATTCCGCGCCCGCGTTGTCGAGAGCGGCCATATCCCCGAGAGCGCCCTGATGAGAAGCGACGGGGGCTGGACGATCAGGGTCAACCGGGAGCTGCGCGAGGAGCGGCGGGCGTTCAGGATCGCCCACGAGATCGCCCATATCTACTGGTCCCACCCCGATAACCATCAGGGCGATCCCACCCTGGGCGGCAAGCTGGAGCACTATTGCAGCAAGTTCGCCTCGCTGCTGCTCTGCCCCCACCAGTGGTTCGTCAAGGACGCCCCGGCGGCGGACCACGACCTGGCCCGGCTCAAGGAGCTCTACGGCAATGTCAGCCACGAGGCCCTGGCGATCAGGCTGTCATTTGTCACACCGATGGTGGTGACCATTTTCGATAGCGGCGAGCTCTACAGGCGGTTCTCATCGCCGGGGCTGGGCCACCCGCCCGACGGCCAGCAGGTGGAAATGGAGATCCGCCAACAGGTGGATATTTACGGCAAGTTCAGGGAGCAGGCCGGCAGCATCAAGTGGGGCGGGACCAATCGCAGCGTCCGGGTGCGGGGCTACCCGGTGTTCAGCGGGAAGTTCAGGAGGATAATCCTGCTGACAACTCCAGCCGGAGACGGCGGAGCGCACGACGACCCGGATTACGAGGAAGACATGCCCTACCCGTTTCCGGAGTATTGAGCACTGGCTTGTTTCACCTGCAAAACGGGCGGGCACATGGGTCCGCCCCTTCATTACTACCCGCAATTTCGCACTACCCGCAAGGGGCGACACACGCGTCGCCCCTGCAATCATTTCCAGCCGGGGGCGAAAATATCCAACCTGCCCCGCCATCAGCCGATTGTGACCACCGCGTGATGGATCGCCAGGCGCTGGCCCACCTTGATCGTCCCGTCGCCGGGAATCGAGTGGTTCCAGCTCTTGAGCGCACGCACGCTGACGCCCTGCTTTTCCGAGATGCCGCTCAGGGTGTCGCCGGAACGGACAGTGTAGTAGTCCTTGCGGATCGAGACGTCCACGTTGCGGCCGGGCCGCTTGGGCACCGGAACATTGATCCGCTGTCCCACACGCAGGCCGCGGTCCTGGAGCTGGTTGTGGTTGTAGCGCTCAAGCTCGTCCAGGCTGGTGCCCAGCACCAGCGCGATCCCGTAGAGCGTGTCCCCCTTCTTGACCGCGTAGGTGCCCCACGACGGGATAATCGGCGGGATTTTCTCCTCGACCGCCGGTTCCGGTTCGGTCTGCGCCGGAGCAGGCCGGGGGCTGGTCTGAACTGCTGTTGTACTGCCGGTGCCGGATGCCGTCCGGGTTTGAGGTGCGTGCGGCCTTGCCGTCTCCGGCTCGGCGATCACGGTGCTCTGGCTCAGCACCTCGTAGCCCGACCTGCTCCAGCGCACCTCCTTGACCATCGTGTTGCCGTCGTAAAGCCGGCTGCTGACCAGGATTTCGTTGATCCCGTCCCCGTCGGAGTCGTAGAGCGAATCCAGGCTGGTGCTCACGAACTCGCGGGGGTTGTTTTTGTCGTTGACCGGCGGGGTGATCCGCCAGGTCTCGCCGTCGCGGTAGTAGATATCGAAATTGAGCAGCTCGCGCGGGCCGTAGACCAGCAGCACCTCGCGGCGGTCGTTGTTGGCGGCAAGCTGCCCGGCCAGCCCAGCGAGCGCCCCGGCCGGGTCGTCGTTACCGTTGCCCGAACAAGCCGCCAAAATAATTATCGTCGCCAAAACACACGATGCCAGTAACCTGTGATGCATCATTCTTTACATCTCCCTAATTTATTTGTAATTAAATTACTTATAAGCATTGTTTTGCGATGTATCCGTTTACTTAAACAATATAATAGCCCTCTCTACTCTCATGGGCAAGAAGCCGACAAATATATTTTCCAAAGAGGACTAATAATGAACCACTCCCTCCCCCACGACCAG
>VRUH01000018.1:0-13372 GCA_019456185.1 Candidatus Glassbacteria bacterium
ACCGTGGCGGGTCCGGCTCCCCGGTCGGCGCCGAAGCTGGTGAAATTACCGTCCCCGTCCATCCTCCATACGCCTGTGCCGACCGCGAAAAACACCGAGCCGTCCACGTCCTCGGCGATATCGTAAACGGTGGAAGTAGGCAGGATCACGGCGGAATTGCGCTCCGGCTCGATATACCCCGGCCCGGCGACCATCCTGCGCGCCCCGGAAACAGTCCCGACCCAAAAGGTGATTTGTCCCCTTTCTCCGGACCGGCTCAGGCTGACATGCAGGACGCGCTCATCAGGCAGACCGTCGAATTCACCGCTCACAAACCACCGTCCCCCCGGAGGCCGGTAGATTACTCCGTCCTCGGCCGAAGCCGCCAGCACGCCGCCGCCGGCCGTGAGCGCCAGCGAGGTGATATCAACCGCAGGAAGGCCCTCGGCCACCGAGACCACGCGGTAGAGACCCAGCGAGAGATCGTAGCGCACCAGGCCCCCGCCGGTGGCGTACCAGAGGGCGTCACCGGACGGGTCTTTAGCGATCTGGCGGACCTCGTTGTGGTTGGCGAAATAACCCTCTGCGGCAAACGCGCTCCCGCAGGCGGCTGGCGCGATAACGACGAGCAGGCTCAGCAAAACAGCCTGGGATTTAACGGTAACAATCATCGCTGCCGTCCGCTCCCCCCGCCGCCGGATTGTTTGGCGGGTGTGAACGTGAAGCTGCGCGAGGATTTTTGCAACTCCAGCCCGGCGCGGTTGCTTATTCCACTTGCAGTCAGATGGTAGCTTTGCTCCGCAACGAGCGGTTGGGCGGGGTAGAGCAGCAGACGCGTGCGGTCTTTCGCGTCCGAGGCAACCGAATCGACCGCCAGCAGCGAGCCTGTGCTGTCCGGTGTGCGCAGGCTGAACGAGTCCGGACTGAAGAGCTGCAGCGTATCCAGCGGATCGTCGAACACCAGCCGGACTGTCAGTGAGTCGACAGCCTCGGCGGAGCGGAAAACCGGCGCGGTGGTATCGGCGATCTCGAGGGCGAAATCCACCTCCGCCGGCTCGAATATCACGCTGACCGCGGACACTGCTCCCGGCTCGCGAGTGAACTCGAACTCCCCGTTGCGGTTGAGGTCGCTGAAGGCCAGCAGGTGATAGCCGCCGGTGCGGAGGTAGGGCAGGCGGTAGGCGCCGCTGCTGTCGGTGTAGGTGTCATAGACCAGGGTGGTGTCTTTCATCCAGGCGGCGCGGACAACGGCCCCGTAGACGCCGCTGTCGGCGAGAGTGACCGTCCCGGTGATCTCGCCCACATCGAAGCGGCCGCCCGTGGCGAAATAGCTGACAAAAGAGCTGTCGGAGCTCACCCGGTGCATATCGGTGACGCCGGGACGGACCCTGACCCGGTAGGTGACATCGGGGCGCAGGCTGTCACGGGTGGTGAGCTTGAGCGTACTCCCGTCCCAGTTGAACAAGAGCCTGCCGGGGTCGGGGCTCAATTCGACCAGCATCTGCGCCTGCTCTTTCTGCACTTTTTCGCTGAAGGTAAGCGCGATTTCCGGCCGCAGCGGCACACCGGCACTGTCGGAGTGCGGCGCGACAGAGACCACGCTCGGGGGCTGGGTGTCTTCCGGCCCGCCGGGCGGAGCGCCCATCCGGGAGCAGGCGGCCAGGGTTGCCATCAGAAAGAGCGCTATTTTAGCTGTCCTAATCATCCATGCTCGTTTAAGTGTCGGGTGTCGCACTTGAAGAAGTTTCATAACCGACGGTGGCAATTTGTGGTCACCACAAGAGTGAAAGACGGTTTTTGTCCTTTTCCAGTCGATGGAAAGGACGAACAATCTCTGCGGCGCCGCCCGAGGCGGCCCCCGGCCGCCTCAGGCGTGAGCCCTCTCGGCAACAAAAGGGTCGAAGTCACGAAACCACTTGCAGTGATTCATGCCGACCAATGCAAAATACTGGATAGAACCCTCACAGGCAAGAAACCGCCCCTGGCGAAGAAGCGGGCAAAAATCTTGCAAACGCCGGTTGAACGTTTATCTTCAATGCAATTTCACGATCATTCCCGGATAATTCCAATCCTTTCACAGGCTGCGGTCAGAGATGGAGAAAGCAGAGAAGAAGAAAGTGTTCCGCAGGCTGTTGTGGCTGTTCGCGATATCTTACCTGTTGAGCAACGGCCCCGGCTTGCTGCTGGTAAACAAGCCCGTGCTGGTGGGCGGGATGGCCCTGCTCTATGTCTGGGCCCTGTTCTGGGGCGTCGTCCAGATCGGGATAATTCTCTACGCCTATTTCAAGCTGTGGAAACACGAGGCCGACGAGTACGAGCACACCAGCGCTGAACCCGCTGCGGCCGGGGAGGGTAGATGACTCCTCTGCTAATTATCGCCCTCTATCTGGCCGTCTCTTTCGGGATCGGCATTTTCGCCTGGTGGCGCGGGCGGGTCACCGCCGATGACTACTATATCTCGAACCGCAGCCAGGGTTATGTCGTCACCGCCCTGGCGATCATGGCCACATTTTTCAGCGGTTTCGCCATGCTGGGCGCGCCGGGGTTCCTCTTCAAGGGCGGGATCGGGTTCGTGTTCTTCATGCTCAACGTGCCGATCTGCGGCGCGCTGATCTGGATTATCGGTAAACCGCTGTGGCGCCTGGGCAAGAAAAACAACTATATCACGCCCTCGGACCTGATCGCCGATTACTACGACAGCGACACCCTGCGCGTGCTGCTGGTCCTGCTGGGCATTGTCTACATTATTCCCTACGCCGTCCTGCAGTTCAAGGCCGGGGGCTACCTGTTCGAGGTGATCACCGAAAGCAGCAACGTCCAGGCCGGCTGGTTCGCGCTGGGCGACGGGCGGATTACGTTCGGCGCGCTGAGTGTGAGCACCCACGTATTCGGCGCGCTGCTGCTGGCCTCGATCACGATGATCTACACGATCCTGGGCGGGATGCGGGCGGTGTGCTGGACCGACGTGTTCCAGGGCGGGATGCTGGTGATCGGGATGCTGGTGGGCGGGATACTCGTGCTCTGGAAACTCGGCGGGGTTAGGGGACTGTTCGAGCAGGCGGCGGCGATCAGTGTCAACGGCACTCCTCCCGGCGAGTTTATCACGATCCCCGGCCCGGCGGGGATGTTTCCGATTTCGATGATCTTCACCTTCGTGCTGGTGGCGAGTTTCGGCACGATGGTCTCGCCGAGCCAGTGGATGCGCTATTACAGCGCCAAGAACCCGGCGGCCCTGCGGCGCAGCATGATCATTTTCACGGTTGTGCTGAGCGCCTGCTACTTTTTCGGCACGGCGTTTATCGGCCTGGGCGGCAAGGTGCTCTTTCCCGCCCTGGAGCAGCCGGACACGGTCTACCTGCGGATAATCGAAAGCTACCTTCCGCTGGCCCTGGCCAGTTTCTTCGTGACCACGATCATGGCCGCGGCGATGAGCACGGCCAACGGCAACCTGCACGCGATGAGCGCGCTGGTGACCAAGGATATCTACCGCCGGTTTATTCGCTCCGGCGCCGGAGAGCGGGAGATGGTCTGGGTGGGCCGCACGGTGATCGCCACGGCCAGTATCCTCTCGCTGTGGATCGCGCTGATGCCGGATATCGGGATGATCGTCCAGATCGGGCTGCTGTCGATGGCGGTGGCGATGCAGATGTTCCCGTCGCTGATCGGCCCCCTGTGGTGGAAAGGCCAGACCCGCGCGGCCACGGTCTGGGGGATCCTGCTGGGGATGCTCGCGCTGCTGGCCACGTTCCAGCCGGCGTGGTTCGGAATCTCCTGGTTCGGCCGCAGTCCGCTGGGGATCCATTACGGGTTCTGGGGCTTCGCGGTCAACCTGATCGTGATCCGGGCGGTCAGCAAGTTCTCCCGGCCGGTGCCGGCGGAGACAGTGGCGCGGTTTCACGGGGCCTAAGACCCGGCCACGGCCTGACCATTTAATGACTTGCCGGATTGCAGAGTTGGTCTGAAAATCCAGTAGCCGGCTTATTTTGAACAGTACGATTGAACGATGATAGAGCAAGCTATCCAGGGAAAAGCAGGATTCGCGGTAGGTACCGGACGTTGCGGTACTCGATTTGTCTCCGAGGTCGCCGGCCTCGAGCCTGGTGTGGCTTCAAGCCATGAACGCAACGCTTACAATGAATCTTTTCACCGTTACTGCAAATGGTACGATCTTCCGGTAGATAGCGCTGGATTCCTGGCCGCCAAACGGGAGGAAATTGAGGGTGATCTGGCCATAGCTGGATACTCTTTCGAGGCCAGCGGATATTTGTCGTTTTCGATCAAGGAATTATACGAAAGTTTTGGCGCCAAATTTTTGCTGATGCTGAGACGTCCCGATAAGGTAATAAATTCTTTCCTGTTCAAGGGCTGGTATGGAAAACCTTATATCTGCGGCAAACCGAACCTGGCTCCCGGCTACCAGGAACACGAGGCAGAATGGTTCAATCACTTTCTTGCCAGGATTGCTCCCCGTGGTGACGAATTTATTCGCTGGAACAAGCTTACCCGGGTGGGAAAGCTCGCCTGGTACTGGACCGCGCTTAATTCATCCGTACTTCAACAGTTCGCTGAATTACCCGCGAGCCAAAGCATGGTGGTTAAGCTTGAGGAACTGAACTACGTCAAATATCTGGAAGTTGCGGACTTTTTAGGCTACGAATCCGCGATCGGCCGTGAGAAGTTTGAATCGCTGGCTTATAATCCGCCGAATCAGTTCAGAGACTATCGAGGCGCGGCTGTTTGGTCGGACAGGGAGCACGGGGAATTTGAAGCCCAGGTTAAAGCGCTGGCCGACCGGTTCGCCTATCCCATCGATCATGAAAGCCTGCGGGAGAAGCCATCCGGGCAGAAACCCAAGCTTCGTCCCAGAGTCAGACAGAAAATCGGTGATAGTATGCTGAAACTGCTGGGTGGGTATCGGAGGGTCAACGACTCCATAGTATCCAGACTCGAGAAAATGCTCCGGTAAAAGATGCAGACCCATCACGGCCCCGGTGCAGCCTGTCGCAGTTTTTTTAAAAACTGTTGCAACCGATCACCCGTTTAGATTCCACTGGTTAAGCACATAATTTTTTTACGCAGCCAACTTACGAGCCGCATACCTCCCGGTATACTTCTTCAACTTTCCGAGCCAGCCTGTCATAAGTGTAAGGCTCGGCCGTTCCCGCTATTTCCTCTCTGTTCCATTCTTTCAGCAACCCTTTGGATATATTTTCGGCAAGTTTCTGCGGATTCCTGGGCCGGCTCAGAAATCCGACTGAATCGCCGGTGACAATTTCCGGTATCCCGCCCACGTCCGTGGCAACCACCGGGCAACCGCACGCAAGCGCTTCAATGACAACACACGGCCAGCCCTCTCTCCAGCTTGGCAGACAGAACAAGTCGCTGGCGCGCATCATCGAGGCGATAGCCGAACGGGGTTGTAAACCGAGAAACTCAAAGCGGGATTCCAGGCCCAGATTGTTTATCCTGTCCTGCAAACCTGTTTGATAATCATTCGGCCTGCCGGCAAGCCTGATCACAAACTCGGGAGCGTCCCTGAAATCAGACTCCATGATCGAGACTGCCTCGACAAGATCGCCCAGGCCCTTCGACTCGTAAATATTACCGACAAATAATACATCTTTGCAGCCCCGTCTCCAGCCAAGCTTTTCCTTTTCTTTTTCCCTGTGACCATAATAAAAAATATTTCTTTCGATACCGTTCGGAATCCAGTGAATCTTATCCTTTTCAACACCCAGTCCGGCGACCCTGGCAGCTAAATCCCTGCTGACACATGTCAGGGCGTCAGCGGAGAGCAAAACCCGCGTGGTGGCGTCGATAATTTCCCGATCGGGCTTCTTCTCGCCGGTTTCGAACAGCCAGTTGACATCGCTCCCATAGACCGAAACGACCAGTGGAATAGAAAACTTCTCCTTTACAGCCAAACCGACCACACCGAGGTCGTAAGCAGTATGACAATGGATCAGGTCGTATTTTCCTTGCTGACGGGCAAGCAGATTATGCAGCGCCGAGGATTTGCGGTAAATATACTTACCCGGCAGGTGCAGGTATTTGATCGTTTCGATCTTTATCCGGCCAAGAAATTCATCTCTAACGGCCGGGAAATGGACCTCCAGGCCCTTGTATTTGTACGCAGCTTTCAATAATCCGGGAAAACAGGGGACGAACAAAGGCTGGAGCACCTCGTTATCCGCCGCGACATGTTGCATTATATCCAGGATGAAACTGTTTTTCATCCGGAAGACGATATCGGGATCATCCGGGGCCGGCAATGAACTGACCAGCAGCAGTATTTTCAACGGGGATTGAGGCACTCGTTAGCTCCCGGCCTGAAGCCGTGTGATTGGAGAGATTTAATTTCCTCAACTCAAGATTGCCATATCTGTTGAAGCTAATAATACTCCAAAGTCAATACTCCCCGAACTCCTTCACCGCTTCCACCAGGGCCACCACGTTCTCCCAGGGAACCTCGGGTTCAATAACGTGGCTCGGGCCAACCAGCAGCCCGCCGGCCTGCCCCACTGTCTCGATCCGCAGTTTTACCTCGTCTCGGACATCCTGCGGGGTGCCGAACGGCAAAGTGTGCTGGATGCCGATCGTGCCCCAGAACGAGAGCCGGTCGCCGTAGGCCCGCTTGTACTGGGCCGGGTCCACGCATTCGGGCTGGACCGGGTTGAGGACATCCACGCCGATCTCGATCAGGTCCTCGATCACCTCGTCGGCCTTGCCGTCGGTGTGGTAGAACACCAGGCCGTCGGGCTGGTAATGTTTGGCCGCCTCGATAATGGTTTTCATCCGGGGCTTGAGCGTGGCGCGCCAGACATCCGGCGGCAGGAGCATCCCGTGCTGGTTGGCGATATCATCGCCCAGCCAGAGGATATCGTAGCGGCCGAATTTGGCATATGTCTCGAGCTGCCACAGGCGGCACTCCACCCAGCGGTCGTAGACGGCCTCGCACAACTCGCGCTCGGTGAGCGTCATCACCAGGAACTCCTCGATCCCGTACAGCGGCCAGCTCACCTCGAAAATCGTCTCTCCGCCCATCGCCAGGGCGCTGGCCCGGCCCCGGCGGTCGATATCGGCTATCGCGCGGGCGGCCTCGCGGTAGATTTCCGGGTCGCGGTAGGCAGGCAGGGGAAAAGCGTCGACAGCGGCAACAGTATGCTGGCTCTCGGTCAGCGGGGGGATCATCTTGGTGAAATGCAGGCCTTCGGTGTGCTCGTGCATCACCCCGTAGCGGTCGAAATGGTATTCTTTGCCGACAGGCAGACGGCCGCTGTAATAGGTTCCCGCGTAGTCACAACCGGCCCGTGGCTCCAGCAGTTCGTAGTACTCGACATCAGTGTTGAAATAATCGAAATGGTTGGTGGAGCCGCTCATTCGCTCGAATGTGGCCTGGGCCTGGCCGACAAAGCCGTAGCTGAGGTCGAACGGCACGCGGTCGGGGGGCTCGCGGCGCAGGGCCAGGTTGACCCGTTCCTTGGAGTTCATCGCTGTTCCTTATCGACAGAGGTTATTTTTTTCGTCGAATTACCAATAATCCAGCTTCAGAAGCTCTATGCTGACCGTTTTCATCGGGCAGAAGGTCCATACTACCTTTCCGAATCCGGCCGAGACCATATGTCCTGCCCGGTTCAAGCCCGGTGACAATCATTGATTGGTAACCAGACAGGTAGTCGTTATGCCAAGCCACGGTATCCCGGGAGGCGAAAATCACCGCACTCGCCCTGCCTTCGGGCTCGACTCCTTGAATATGTGTTCTCGTATCCGCTTCGTTTCTATAGAACCGGACTCTGACCTCTTTACCGCCGCCCTCATCCGGCGCATGCAGCGCCGCGGCGTACTCCACCTCATTCGGCACCCGGCCGATCATCGTGGCGCTCAGTGCCCGCACCATCGGACGGCCGTCGGGGCGGTCCATGCTCTGGCGCTCCCAGAAGTACCTGAACGATACCGACACCGTCACGCTCAGCAGCGTCCGGCCTGTCTCGCGGTGGACCGAGGCGATAGTATCTCCGGACAGTTGCCAGTCGGCCACAGTGGGATCGGTGTGCAGCAGCCACTCGTAGCGGCGCACATAGCGGCGGGTGCCGCCAGTGGTGGCCAGCCGGTCCACGATCAAGACCGTCCTCGGCGGCAGGAACACCACCTGGCGGTAGAACCTGTCGAGCCCCAGGGTCTCAGGATAAGCCCCGGACAGCTCAGCGGCCAGGTAGACATAGTTTTCGCCCTGTTCGTAATGCTGAAGATCAACCCTGTAAGCGGGGTCGAACCGCTGCCCGTGCCCATCGATCATGACCGTGCTGTGGAACCGGCCATCGCGCCCACCGTAGCCCGGCGGGCAGAGCGGAAAAGCGCCATCGGCCCACAGGTACAGTGACCCGGCATTTGCATGGACATGTGCCATCCCGCCGGGCAGGCGGGTGTTGCCGGCCTTCCAGGCGGCCGTGGCCGCGCGGCCGAGCATGTGCCCGCCGGCGAAAAACAGCACCGGGTCGCCCTCACTCCAGCCGGCACGCAAGATTGCGCTGTCCCAGTTGGGGTAGAGCGTGCGTGAGGGCAGCGTGTCCGGCGGCGATGGCGTCACCGTGGGGTCGTACCAGAGGAACTGCCACGGCAGGCCGTGGACCTCGCGCTCGGCCAGCGGACGCATGTCGCCGAAAGCGTAGGGCGCCTCCCAGGAGAGTTCGTCGGGAGCGGAGCTGTCCAGACGGGCCTCGCGCAGAGCCAGCCACTGGGCGTGGGAATCGCGGTAGCGTGCGGCCAGACGCATCAGCACGTGGGCGCTCACGCTGCCCAGGGTCCCGTAGCGGCCCGAGCGGTAACTGTCGCCGATAAACATGTAGGAGTCATCGGGCATCCAGTGGGCCAGGCGAAACCGGGCAGTGTTTCTGAGCCAGGGATGCTCGTAGAAATCGCGCCCGCCGGCTCGGGCCAGGCAGTCGAAAAACATCAGGCTGGGAGCCAGCCCATAGACCCAGTCCGCCGCACCCTCGGGCCAGTAACCGTTTTCGCCCAGCAGGTCGATCGCCTTGCCCAGTTCAGTTTCAGCAAAGGCGACCAGCGAGTCGGCCCCGTCCCACTCGTCACGGATACTCAGCGCGGCGATTCCGATTCCGGCCACGGGGATCCAGAAATCGTGATGGGTATAGATCCCGCCCCACCATGCGTTATCCGCGCCGGCGCGGGCCTCCAGCAGGATTTCCACCGTTTTCGATTTGACTCTTTCCCTGAATAGCGGAGGAAGCCCGGCGTAAAACAGATCGTAGCCATGTCCCAGGCTGGCGGCGAACACTCCGATATGATAATTTCCCCCGCTTTCAGCAGGAGTTTCCAGCAGGGCCTCGATCCAGCGCATGCCGGCGGCCAGGTATTTTTCCTCGCCGGTGATATTGTACAGCAGGCCGTAGGCGGTAATCGTGCTGAATGCGGTTTCGTGGTGGCGCTCGGAGACTCCGATCTCAGCGGGCGGAGCGCTGTCGAGATGTAAATCGCCCCAGTAGCGCAGTCGCCGGTACTGGGACAATTTCTGTCCCGCGGCCTGGGCCTTGAGCGCGGGGATATCGTCAGCGGAAAAATAGAGGCGGGGATGACCGGCTGCGCTCAGAGCAGAAGGTATCACAAGTGAGAGGCAAAGGGCTAAAAAGGTTCCGGCCAATCCAGACAGCCTCATCTTTCCTCCCGCAAAAAATATGCTGCGGCAATGGAGCGGGCGGGACCTGAACGGCCCCGTCCTTTTATTATCAGCGCAAAAACTCTTAGCGCGCCACCCGGGCGCCGCCGCCTTTCATCACTTTTTCCACCTCGCCCAGGGTAGCCATCGTGGTGTCTCCGGGGGTGGTCATCGCCAGCGCCCCGTGGGCCGCCCCGTAGTTGACCGCTTGCTCAGGAGTCTTGCCCGCCAGGAACCCATAGATCAGACCACTGGCGAAACTGTCGCCGCCGCCGACCCGGTCGTAGATCTCCAGATCGGGGCGCCGGAGCGCCTCGTAGAACTCCCCACCGGTCCAGAGAATCGCGCCCCAGTCGTTGGTGGATGCGGTCTTGGCGTTACGCAGCGTGGTGGCCACACCCTTGAAAGCGGGGAAATCCTTGACCACCTCGCCGATCATCGCCCGAAACCCCTGGGGATCGAGTTTGGAGAGGCCCTTGTCCACGCCCGGGACCTCGTAACCGAACGCGGCGGTGAAATCTTCCTCGTTGCCGATCATCACGTCCACCAGCGGGGCGATCCGGCGGTTGACCTGCTTGGCTTTCTCGGTGCCGCCTGCGTTCTTCCACAGGCTGGGCCGGAAATTGAGGTCGAAACTGGTGAGCGTACCGTGTTTTTTGGCGCATTCGAGCGCCTCGATTATCACATCGCTGGTGGTTTCGCTCAGCGCGGCGTAAATCCCGCCGGTGTGGAACCAGCGCACGCCGTCGGAGCCGAACAGTTTTTCCCAGTCGATATCGCCGGCGGCAAGCTGGCTGGCAGCGCTGTTGGCCCGGTCGCTGCAGCCCAGCGCGGCGCGCACGCCGTAGCCGCGCTCGGTGAAATTCAATCCCACCCGGCTCTCGCGCCCGATCCCGTCGAACGGGACCCACTTGACATAGCTCATGTCGACCCCGCCCTGCAGGATCAGGTCCTCGAGCAGGTGGCCGACCTCATTGTCGACGATCGAGGTCACCACGCCGGCGCGCTGGCCGAAACAGCGGCGAAGGCCGCGGGCCACGTTGTACTCGCCGCCGCCTTCCCAGACCCGGAAACTGCGGGTGGTGCGGATCCGGATATCTCCGGGGTCGAGACGGATCATGATCTCGCCCAGGGAGACGATGTCGTATTTGCAGCTTTCTGAACTTTTCGGAGTGATATTACTCACGGGTCCTCCCGTCCTGTCTGCATCTTAAGTTGTGTGATGAAAAATAGTCGGTTTTTCCGGTGCGGATCGTATTTCCGGCGAGAGCGTTTTGGAGCGCAGCGCTGCCGGGCCATAAAAATATAATTCCCTGACGGTGATGGCAAGGGTAAGGCGCGGGCTGGCGCATCGCCCACCGGGACCGGCGGGGACATTGTCCGCGCGGGGAGATAACAGCTACCGGATTCATCTCTTTCTGGCCACGATAACTGCTATCCCATAGCAATCCAGTAACAGCGAAACTTTGTCGATCAGATAGCCAAGCGCACGATCAGCCAGCAGCAAGGAACTGCGGAGCAGGCCCAGTTTGCGCAAACGTTCATATCGCCCGGCGGTATCCCTGGACGGTTCGTAAAGTACACGGAACAAGTCACGATAAAATTTTTCGGGATCCCCTCCTAGCCAACGGGCGGATGAATACCGCAACAGACAATTGGCCGACATCCTGAATATTGCATCCGATGTAAAAATTCTCTCCGTGGCGCACTCGTTGTTGGAAACCAGTTTCTCGAGGGTATTTTTGTGGAACAGCACGAGGTGACGGGGGATGTCATCGAGTTTCAACACCCGAGCCGCCAAGCTGTTAAAATTAGTTGTCAGTAAGACTAGAAGGCCGCCAGACTTCAACACCCTTACCGCACGCTCCACCTCCAGCGATATTTCCGGAATATGTTCCAGCACAGCCCAATAAGTTATAACGTCAAAATGATTTGCGGGAAAATCAGCGGAGTCCAGGCCGCCATAATGGACCGGCAGATCATAGAGATTCGGTGCGCGGTCGCTAAATTCCACTCCCTGCACATCCCATCCCCGGCTTTGCATGAAGGCCAGGAACTCGCCCTTCTGACACCCCACGTCCAAAATTCGGCCCGGACCGCTGACAAGATTAGCGAAACACGAGTATTTTTTTACGTTGATTCCTCTTTTTTCGGCGAGCAGGGCCTCGGGATCAGCCTCACGGTTGTAGTACTCATCAGTGTAGAGATCGGGGATATATTTAAAGGCGGGCCTGGGGTTGATAAATCTCAAACCACAGCTCCTGCAGCGCACGACGGTATAAAGGTTCGGATCAGCGATGTTTAACCTGTCCGGTGTCGTGAAAATCGGCTTGTGCTTAGCCGAACCGCAAAGGGGACAATTGACTTTTACAAGCTCAATCAAGGAAAATCAGCCTGATGGTTGAGTAGATATCTCGCACTTTTTGCATGTCTTTTGCTGTATGTGAAATTCGGAGTTATTATATATTTATTACCGAAATCGAACACACACAATAATAACCGGTTCCGATGCCCGATACCCAAAACAAAAGTAACGAGTTGATGGAGCGGGAGGACTGGGATGAGTTCTGGGATGGAGTTAACCCGGTCGAGTACGTACGTTCCCTTACATATTACGATCGCCTGCTCCTGGCATTCCTTTCACGACAGATTCGCCACAGCAGGCCCGCCAGGGTTCTGGAACTCGGCTGTGTCTATTCGAAAAACCTGCACCACCTGCCCCGCTCGATTGATTCTGTTACACAGTTCTACGGGCTGGATACCTCGCTGGCCCCGCTGAATGCTTCCGCCTGCTTATTCGACAGCCTCAGGGTCAGCTTGACCGCGGGCGATTTTTTCGCTGCCCCTTACAAGCCAGGCAGTTTCGGCCTGGTAGCCAGTTTCGGCCTGATCGAGCATTATCTCGATCCGCAGACGTTCCTGAAATGCTGCCTGGGTTTGCTGGAACCAGGTGGCATTCTGATTGCCGGGTATCCATCTTACCAAGGGCTGACCGGCTGGCTTCAGCGCAAAGTCAACCTCGCTGCACTGGAGCACCATTTCAGTCTACCGTCCGGGAAAATGGCCGCTGAATTCGAGCGAGCTGGATTGATCGAGGTGAAGTCCGAGTACTTTGGTCTGTTCAATCCGAATATGATCGGCTGGGGAAAAGGGAGGTTGAGAAGAGGTCTGATGTTCGCTTTTTTTGCTGCGGCCAGGCCGGTGGAATGGCTGTCCAGGCTTGTTCGGGTAACCAGTTTGCCAGGCTCGTTGTCGTCCTATATAATCGCCAGCGGCCGGAAACCTGACTGAGATCTAGATCCTGCCCCGGCGACAACGCAAGGTCTAATCCGTTTTATCCGTCAGTAATGCAATTAATTTCCTGACGGTGACCCGGTAGTCGAACATCTCCTCTGCCCGCCTCCTGCCCACCATGCCCATCTTTGCGCAGCGCTCCCGGTCGGCGAGCAGTTCCCCCAGCTTTGCGCTCCATTGTCCTGGCCCGTCGGCGAACAATCCCGTCCGGCTCTCTTCCACAATCTCCAGGTTGGCTCCCACCGGGCTGGATAGGGTAGCCACCCCGGCGGCCATGTACTGGATCAGCTTGTATCCTCCCTTGCCCCGTTCCCAGGCGGTGTTCTCCAGGGGCATCAGGCCCACGTCGAGCGCGGGCAGCTCTCTGCTTTCCGCCTCTGGCGACCACTCGACAAACCTGACCCTCGGCCCCAGCGTGCCGGTATC
>VRUH01000018.1:13382-54375 GCA_019456185.1 Candidatus Glassbacteria bacterium
CCTGTTCGCGACCGGCGAATTCAGCCAGTTCCGGCCAGACAGCTTCGAAATAACGCGAGGTGGCCGGCGAGCCGATCCAGCCGACTGTGAAGCAGTCCGGATCGAATGCCGTGCGTGGCTCGAAACGCGAACAGGCAATCGGAGTGTAAACTGTCTGCACTTTATCCGGCGACGCCCCCCGGCTTACCGCCTCATCGGCCGCCAGCCGGCTGACCGCCAGTACGACAGACGCGGTCCTGACCTGGTGGCTGAACCTGACATTGCGCATATCGCTGCGCAGGTAGACCGCGTCGTCGAAATCATAGACCACCCGCGGGTTGATCCTGCGAATCAGCTTCTGCAGGCCGACCGGAAAGAGTACGCGCTGGATCAGCACAATATCGGCTGTGGCTGCGCCGGCCAGCAGACGGACGACTGACCACAGGTGCCAAAACTGTTCGAGGACAACCCTGAGCGCCCCGATCCGGCGACCGTCAACCAGACGCCGGCAATAGCCATCCGAGGTGTAGCTGAGCGCCGTGTAGCTCAAAACGCCGTCGTTGCGCAGACGGTCGAGCAGGTCGTAGACCCTGATCCTGCTCGCAGGCGCGGTCCGGGTACCCTCTGTCAGCGCCAGTAATTTCAATGCGGTTCCTTACAGCCGACTGGAAAAGTAAAGATATTGGCGATCCACCGCTGACGGGGTTCTCTCAGTGGTCTCCCCCGCTAATCATCCGCAGGCCGTGTTTGACCGCCGGAAGCAGGCAGTCCAGGTACTCTTCCACGGCCGATGGCGAGCCGGGAAGGTTGATTATCAGGGTCCGTCCCCGGATACCGGCCGCCCCGCGGGAGAGCATCGAGAACGGCAGGCGGAGCTGTCCGTGGGCGCGGGCCGCTTCGGCGATTCCCGGAGCCGGCCGCTCGACCAGGCGACGAGTCACCTCGGGAGTGTTGTCCCTGGGTCCGGGACCCGTGCCTCCGGTAGTCAGCACCAGCTCTAGTTTGCGGCCGTCTGCGTATTCCAGCAGGGCGCGCTCCACTTCTTCGGGGTCATCCGGCACCACCCGGATATCGTCCACCAGGAACCCCTCCTCCTCCAGCCGTCCGGCGATCAGTCCGCCGGACTTGTCCGCCCGCGTACCGGCGGCGGCGCGGTCGGATATCACCAGCACGGCCGCTTTCGGCTCACCCTCGATCGGGGGATTGTAGTCCGATTTCCCCCCGCGTTTCGACAGCAGGCGCACCTCGCCCAGCTCCAGGTTGTCATCGACCATTTTCGCCATATCGTAGATTGTCAGCGCGGCCACCGAGGCTCCGGTCAGCGCCTCCATTTCCACTCCCGTGCGATGGATCGCCTTGACCTCCACCCGGCAGTCGATACCGTCCTCGCCCACCGTGAACTCCACCCCGACAAAATCCACCGCCACCGGATGGCAGTAAGGGATCAGCCGTGACGTTTCCTTGGCTGCCTGGACAGCGGCCACCTTGGCCACCGGCAGGGGATCGCCCTTGGGAAGGCCGCCGTCGCGCACCAGCGCCACCGTCGCCGGGGACAACCTGACACTCGAGACCGCGACCGCGGTGCGCAGGGTTTCGAATTTCCGCGAGATATCCCTCATAGCTTCTCCACCTCCGCTGATTCAGCCCTGTTTCTGTTGTTCAATCTATTGTCTTGTATAATCCCGGGCCAGTGAAATAGAGCCCTGTCTCCTTGACATTTTCCCCGACTGCGGATTCCCAGGCGGCCGCATAGAACCTGAGCTGCCCGGCGTAATAGACTGTCAGCTCGTCGAGACGGCTCTCTGCGTCACGGTCGGTCTTGTAGTCCACCAGCACCCAGCCGTCCGGCTCGCGAAAGGCCAGATCCACCATCCCGCGCACCACTGCCGGCACGCCCTGCTCGTTCCAGCGGACCAGCTCGAACGGCACCTCGGCCATCACCCGCTGCGCCCCGGCGGCCCTGCGCCACAAGTCGCTCTCCAGCACCGCGCGGGCCGTGTCGACCGCGCTGTCGATATCGATACCCTCGCAGTTCTCCGGATCAAGCAGCCGGCTGGCCAGCAGAGACAGGTCCTGGCCGGGTTTGCGGGCGCCGGCCTCCAGCAGCAGATGAACCGCCTGACCCCACTCGGTGCCGTGCTCACCGGATGCGCCCGGATGAGACAGACTACCCGAGAGCGCCAGGCGCTTGGCCTGGTCCAGCTCGTAACCGGGGACGGCAACCCGTTCCCAGGCCGCGGCCAGTTCCGGCGGATGCGCTTGCAAATCGCCGTCACCACAACCTTTCCCGGCATCTGCCAGGGGGTCGTTAAGGTTGCCGTAATCAAGCCGGTCGCAGTCATCCAGCGCGGAACGAAAATCCTTCCAGGGATTGTGATGGTCGCCCTTTTCACGCGAGCTTACAACCAGCCGGTCGCGGGCGCGGGTGGCGGCCACGTAGAGCAGCCTGACCCGCTCGGCTTCCAGAAACTTCCGCTCCTCGTCCATTTTGTCCGGCCAGTCGGGATGGGAAGCCAGCAGTTCGCCGGGTCCGCCGAACGGGTTCTGACGGCTGATCGCCAGAAAGCCGCGGCTCTCCGCGCCGGAGCGGTCCACGTGGACCTCGACCGTACGCCTGGCGCTGAAGCCGGTCGGGTCCGCCAGGAAGACCACGTCGGCCTCCAGTCCCTTGGCCTTGTGCAGGTTCATCACCGCCACCGGCCGCTCGTCGCCCGGACGGGCCTCCGTGCTGTCGGCCTCAAGTTCGCCTTCGGCCAGACGGCGCAGCAGCTCGAGCACCCCGGTGACCGAGTTCCGGGCCTGCTCCCGGCCGCGGACAATCTCCAGCGCCCGCGCCAGTCCACCCGCTCTCTGGTTGCCTCCCCGGGCGGCAGCGGCGGCTGCGAACAGTCCCATGTCCGCCGCGATCCGCTCCAGCGCGGCCACCGGTGCCAGTTTTTCCAGCCATCTCGCGTAGCGTTTAAGCCGGGCGAAAGCGTCACGGTAACTTTCCGCTGCCTCCGGTTTCAGACCGGGGGGCAGCTTGTCATCCAGGTAGCGGAACACGCCGTCGTTGCGCACCAGCTCGTACAATGCGGGGTCGCTGAACCCGAACGCCTCGCTGCGCAGGGCGGCCACCAGTGTCAGCGGGTCCTCTGGACGGGCCGCGGCCGAGGCCGTCAGCCAGAGCTGCCGCACCTGGGGCAGCAGACCCAGGGAACTGCCGCCGGACACCTGGTTGGCAATACCCAGCCTGTCCAGCGCGGCGGAGTAAAGAGCGAGACCGGCGCGGCGCCAGGTCAGCACCATCACGCGGGGGACTTCGCCGTCACCTGCCCGTTCCAGAATATCGCGGACAGCGGCGGCGACAATCCCCGGCTCCACGGCGCGGACACTGCTGTTGCTTTCCGATCCGGCCTCATCCAGCCACAACTGCTCCACCCTCCCCCCCTCCGGGTCATCGCGGGCCGGTTCGAGCCTCACATACTCCGGCGAGTAGAGATCGCCGCCGAAGTTGTCCGCGAACTGATCGTTAACCCAGCCGACAACCTCGCGTTTAGTGCGGAAATTGGACCACAGCAGCAGCACCTCGCCGCCGCTGTCCCTGATCCTGTCCCGGACCTGCTCGTAGGTGACAATATCGGCCCGGCGGAAGCGGTAGATCGACTGCTTGGGATCTCCGACCACGAACAGCGCTCCCGGACGCGGCCTGCATCGGGTCCAGTCCGTCTCAGCCGGGTCTTCCGCTGTGAGCAGCAGCATGATTTCCGCCTGCACCGGGTCCGTATCCTGGAACTCATCGACCAGCAGGTGGGTGAACCTGCGGGCGAAATAGCTCCTGGCCTCGTGGCTGTTCTCCAGCAAATCCCGCGCGGCAAGCAGCAGGTCGGTAAAATTCAGCCGGCCGCTCTGCAGTCTGCCGTGACGGTTATAGTCGGCGGCCCTGTGCAGAAGCTCCATGGAGGCCGTATAGCGCATGGCGCGCCAGCGCGCGAGCAGGGGTTCCGCCTCGCGAGTGCAGAACTCCTCCCATTCATCCCGCTCACGGACCGCCCTTTGACTGTCCGGCCAGATTTTCCGGACAACCGTCCGGGGACGGCAGGCGGTCAGAATTTCCGCCAGCTCGGCGGGGCTGCTCCTGTCCGCCTGGGAGAACATCCGCAGCAGCTTGCGGAACAGGGGTATCAGCTTGTCGTTGCCGGTGTCCGGCGGCAGCCGCAGCTCCCTCAGCAACCGCCCGATTCGCTCGATCCGGGGGGCCAGTACCCTGTCCAGCTCCCCGGCCGTCAGCGGCTCGATCTCCGGGGGCAGCGGCCAGCGGTCGATATCGGGGTAATCGCAAAAAATCGAGTAGGCCCGCTCCAGGTCCGAGGGTAGAATACCCAGCCGGTCGAGTTCGCTCAGCGCGGGGTCGGAACCGGCGATCAGCCCGGCGATAAACTCGTGCCAGCACTCGGCCCGCAGCTGCTCGTCCTCCTCCTGCTCGATCTCGCGGAAATCCGGGTCGACTCCGGCTTCCACCGGCCGCTCGCGGATCAGCCGGGCGCAGAAGGAATGGATCGTGCCCACAAAGCCGAGGCCGGGCTGTTCCAGCGCCTTCGCTATTCTCTCCGCCCGTTCGCCTGTTTCCTGATTGTCTGGCGGTTCGAGACGCTTTTCAAGTTGCTCGCGGAAACGGGTCCGCAGCTCGCCGGCGGCCTTGCGGGTGAATGTGACAGCCGCCATCTGCTCCACAGCGCAGCGGCCGGTGGCCACCAGTTCCACCATCCGGCCCACCATGCTGGTGGTCTTGCCGGTCCCGGCGGCGGCCTCGACCAGGAAATTCCGTTCGAGATCGGTGAGGATCGTCTCGCGCTGGGTGGCGTCCCTGATGTTCGCTGCGCGCTCAGTCATAGGTCCTCACCCGGCGGACATTCTTCAGCACATCGTTGGCTGGGTCCTCCAGCTTGCGCGCCTGGGCCGCGGCCTGGGTTTCGACATCGCCGCAGATTTTCCGGTAGGCGCAGTAGCGGCAGTCGGCTGTATCCTCGGAGGCCGCGAACGCTCCCTGGCGGCTGATCCCGCAGAGTGAATCGAGCAGTTCCCGTCCCCGCCGCAAATCTCCCGCTGTCCATACGACAGCCTCTCCGCGTCCGCCGCCGGCCGGGAAGAAATAGCGGAACCTGTCGGCAGCGGCGCCTGGCCGGAGCTTATCGAGCCGGACCTGCACCATCGCCAGATACAGTGCATGCTGGACCCGCCGCCCCCCGTTGAACGGCCTAGGAATGCTGTAGCTGAAAGTGCCGCCTGACTTGTAATCGGTAACCGTAAACCGGTTCCCGTCGTCTTTCAGGCTGTCGATCCGGTCCACCCGGCCGCGGACCCTGACTGTCCCGCCGGGCAGCGCCAGCGGCAGCGGCGTGTCACAGCCCAGCTCATCGCTGCCCTCGGCCGCCAGTCCAATCGATGTCTCCAGCCAGCGGGGTACGTGCCTGGTGCAATATTCCGCCTCCTCGACCAGGAACACCCGGCAGGCCTGCAGCAGCCAGTTGCGGCGCGCCTGGGCCGCGGCCTCGCCCGGCACGGGGAACTCGACCCTGAACTCCGCCAGCGATTCCGCGGCGATTGCGGCGATCAGCTCGCGCTGTCCGGGGGAATTCTCCGGCAGGACACCGTCCTCCAGGAGCCGCTCCAGGAAGCGGTGCAACACCTGATGGACCAGCTGGCCGGCGGCGGCGGGGTCGAGCCACTGGGACGGCGGCGGGGGTTCGCAAGGCTCCTCGAGGCCCAGCACGTAGCGGTAGTAGTAGCGACGGGGGCAGGCTCCCAGGGTTTCCAGGCCGCTGGCCGAGAGCACCGGCCCATCCCCGGAGTACGGGTCGAGTTCCGCCCCGGCCTCCGCGAGCAACCCGTCGTACACGCCGAATGACGTGGACAATCTGGCGCGGACGGCCTCTTCCCCGCGCACGAGATGGGGAAAATGTTCCCCGAGCAGCGTTCGCGATTCCCCGCTGCGGTTACTCAGCAGCCGGGCCAGCCACCAGTCGGTCTCGCGGCAGGCCATCCCCGCCTCCGGCGGCGCAAACGAGGAGGGCGCCGCCAGCGACTCCAGCAGCTGTTTCTGACCCGCGCCGCTGTCGCCGCAGAGCGAGCGGTAGACGGGCAGGAGCGCCGGAGCGGGAAACAGCTCGCGGCCATCCTGCGGATCGCTGGAGGAGAACGAGAGAATCACCCGTCCCCGCAGGCGGGCCAGCAGAAGACCCAGTTCGCGCTCTGCGCGCTGCTGGCGTTGGAGCGAGGTGGCGAGGCCGGGGCTGAGGCGCTGACGTTCGCTATCGAGCAGCAGCGGGTTCTGGCCGCCAGACGGAGGCCAGCGGGTATCGTCCATGCCCAGCACCACGCTCAGCGGCCGGCCGGAATGGCCGCCGGAGATTATACCCGCCACGTGGAGTTTGCCCGGCTGCGGCGCGTTACCCATCACCGGCACTTCACCGGCCAGCTCGGCCAGGTAGGCAGCCGCCTCGATCCCGCCGCCGTGGACCTGCCGCCAGTCACGCAGCCCGGTCAGGCGGTCCAGCAGGGCGCGGCGGGCATAGGTGTCGAGTTCGGTGGGATGGGCCGCGAAATCCTCGATCAGACGGCACGCGCCCGCGACAAGCTGTTCCTCATCGCCGCCGCTTTCCGGGCTGATTTCCAGCAGGGATGAAACGGTATCTCGCAGCAGCCGGGCCGCTTCCAGTTGACGAGGTTCGACACCGCCGCGATCATTTTTCCGCCGCCGTCCGAGATTATTCACCCGCTGGCCGAGCAGCCTGATCCAGCGGTCCCGTCCCTTGCCGACCGGCAGGGATTCGAGCTGCGAGGCCAGGAAAGCGTAAGGGAGCTGGTTGTCATCGGAGCCGGGCGGCAGCAGCAGACCCTCGCCCACCATCTCGGCAATCCCCTGCATGGCGAACCCCGATTCGACCCAGCGCAGCCAGGCGGCCAGCAGCCGGCCCGGTCGGGTCAGCCGCGACCGGACACCCTCGGCGAACGTAACCGGCAGGCTGTCGCCACGCAGCAGAGACTCCGGCAGGGACTCCTGGAGAAGTTCATAGACCAGCTGTGGATATGTTTCCCGGTCTGGATGGACCAGTTCCACCTGCTCAAGCGGAATTCCCGCTGAAATTATCCGCCGCAGGACACCGCGGACCTCGTTGGCCGGACCGACCGCCCGCACTATTTCCGCTCCCGTCCCGACCGTGCTATCCCGGAAACGGCAGTCATTCCCCGCCTCTTTTTCCCAGCCGCAGCCCTCAGCGGGCGAGTCCACCGGCAGGCGCTCCACCCTGCCCCCGGGCAGCGAGTCCAGAAACCCGCTTTCCATGACAGTCAGCTCGGAATCCTCCGGCAGAAGCAGGAGCGGCAGGTTCGCCCGTTCCCGCTTTAGTTCAGCGGCAGCCATCCGCAGCAGCCCGGCATAGTCGGCCAGCTTTTCGCGTTCGAGGAATTCGAGATAGTTTTCGAGCAGAGCTGAGAGTTCCCGGCCTTTCAGCCCGTTTTCGAAGGCCCTGCCCGCCAGCTCGTCGGGTTTAAGCCCGGCCAGACGGAATTCCTCGAGCAGGCGGCTGAATCGGGCAATCAGCGCGGGAGTGGGCCGGAGGGAAAACAGATAGCCGCCTTCACCGGTGCGCCGGGACTGGAAGAGCCTGCCGGTGAGCAGCAGCGCGCTGCGCGAGTTGAGGATTTCGAACCCGCCGCTCTCGAGCCGGGGGGCGGCCAGCGAGGCGGCAGCGCCGCGCAGGGTGCGGACATGCAGGTTCAGGACTGGACAATCGCCAGCCGCTACGGAATCGATCCACTGGTAGCCGACCCGGCGGGTGGGCGCGATCAGCCATTTCTCATCGGCGGGATGCGTGCGGCAGAAATCGGCGATCGCACTGGTGAGAGTATTCATAGCCGGAATCCGAACCAGCCGGGCAGGCGGAACCTCCCGGCCCAAGGAGTAGTCATGCGGCAGCCTCCGGATCGCCCGGTGTGTTACTGTCCGGCCCCGATACTCAGCACCCAGTCCTCGGCGCCGGGCGCGGTGAATGTCCCGACCCCGCCGCCGGAGACAGTGAACGGCTCGCCGTAGCTCCCGTCACGGGGGTCGAACCAGCGGGCGCTCAGTTTGCCGGTTGCTTCGCTCAAGTCCAGGCTGATTTTTCCGCCGGCCGGGGCGTAGACCATGTACTGACGGCCCGGTTCGGCCAGGCAGTAGGCCTCGCCGCCGCCCTGGACCAGCTCGTTGTGCGGCTCCATCTTCCAGTACTCGTAGCGTTTGATATGCTCCGCCGCCAGCGCGAGCTGCTCGTCGCCCACACAATCTGCCCCCAACTGACGGAGACCGAACAGGTGGCGCTCCAGCGGCTTGGCCGGCGCCCAGCTGCGGCCGATGGAGCCGTAGGTATGGTCGTTGTTCTCGTAGCGCCAGTCGGCCCAGACAGTGTGCGCGCCGGCGGCGTAGAAACTCCAGATTATTTTCAGCGGTTTCTCCGCCCGCGCCTGGCCCTCCCAGAGACCCTCGGTGACGATCACCGGAAAACCGCCCGATTCCGGCGGCGAGGCCCAGGTATCGAGCGCCAGGGCGTTGTTCAGCGAGGCTTTCTGCCACTCCGGGTTGCTGTAGTTGCCGACCGCAGTCTGGACGGTGTTCAGTTTACGGCTGTCGGGGATATCCAGTTCGCTCAGCCAGCGGCGGTCCTCGTTGTGCCACTGCTCGCAGTCCTGGGCGGTAATCATCCTGCCGAACGGGGTCAGCGAGGCGAAGAACCTGCCGTATTCGAGGAACTCCTGCTTATCATCCACGCAGTAATCGAAGACCTCGGTGTTGCCCAGCGACCAGTAGGCCACATTCCAGAACGCGGCCTGGCGCGCCAGGAAATAGCGCATCAGCGAGATGTTGGTCTCAGAGTCGAACCGGTCGTGAATCCTGGGTTCGAACACGAGCTCATCCGGCGGGTACTTGCCCTTTTCCTGACCGCCGAACTTGCCGCAGGGTCCCTCGAACGAACCGAGATAGATTCCCGCGGCGGCGGCGGTGCGGATCATCTCGTCCCATTCGCGCCACATCGGGAGGTTGAACCGCTGGTAATTCACGATTTTATGGAGGTCCTCTTTAACAAACTCGGCTTTTTCCGATGGCTTGGTGGCCCAGGCGGTCCGGTTACCCCAGCCATCGCCCCAGACAGTTGTGTTGAAATTGGGTACGACCAGGGTGTTGTAGCCGCGAGCCTCGCACCAGGCGATCATGTCGCGCCAGTCGGTGGGAGTGAGATGGCAATCGGCGAACACCGCCAGGGGCAGGAAATGTTCGCCGTGCGAGTCGGTCAGCCAGCGCGGGTTGTCCGGGTCCTGCTTCCAGGGACCGGGCAGGGAGCCTTTTTCCACGCACTCGAAACTGCCGACCTCGCCCGGCCAGCCGTCGCTGAAATTCAGCGAGTAGAACCAGGTGCCGAGTTCATCGGGCATGAAGCGCTGCCGCCAGAGGTTTATCCCGTCGTAAAAACCCCAGAAGCGGACCACGCGGCCGCTCGGCGAGGTGAAGCTGGCGTTGAGCGTAACATCGGAAAACGGGTTGCTGTAACGGGACTTGTTGGTAACCGAGGTCTCGAACAGGCCATAGAGCGGCACGCGCACCTCGCCCGTGCGCGGCAGATCAAGCTCGAATGCTTCTTTACCGCAGGAAAACGATAACGTCAGGGCGGCAAGCAGGACGGCATAAGTCAAAATTCGGGTCATGGCAGGTTTGTCCTCCACCTGTGCAGGCTGATTGTGACAGATACTGTTTAACTCAGGCAGGGACAAGTTAAGGCAGGAGGGGGGCAAAATCAATCCCCCGGCTCGTGGTCGTCCGGCGTGTACTCCAGGATGTCGCCCGGCTGGCAGTCAAGCTCGCGGCAGATCGCCTCCAGGGTGGAAAACCGCACCGCGCGGGCCTTGCCGGTTTTGAGCACCGACAGGTTGGCGATAGTGACCCCCACGCGCCCGGCAAGCTCGGTGAGGGACATTTTTCTTTTGACCAGCATTAGATCCAGATTGATTAAGATCGGCATTTTTTGCAGTTTTCCATTGTCACACTGTCAGATCACTGTCTTTTTGCAGGCGCACACCCATGTCGAACACCTGGGCCAGGACCAGGACCAGCAGGCCGAGAAGAGGAAGATTTATTGTCCAACCCACATTGAAACTGGCGCTTACCTCGGCTCCCGGAATTTTCAGATATTCAAGATAGCCAAGAGAAACAAGGTAATACACCAGGGAAAGCAGCGGGCCATAGAGTACTATAATGATGCCGATCAACCTGACCCGCCGCACGTTATCGAACGTAAACGGCCTACCATCCCGCGCCGTGCGGACGATTTTACGTAACATGAAAGCCACGATAAGATACAGGAAAGATACCGGGACGACAGCCATCTGTGTCCAGTTGTTGGCCTTTTCATTTACGCGAAGAACTGCAGGGCCAGACATGTATTGAATAGCAACAGGGCTTTCCTCCAATGCGGCACTGCCCACAGCGGCTTGTTCATTGAATTTAAGAGTCAGCGTTGCGGTTGCTATACCCTCAGGTCCGACTCCGGTAGCGGTCATTGCCGTTTCAATCAACATAAAAGTTAACCCCAGCAAACCGGCGTACCAATTAATATCCACCACGATTACCGCAATCCTGGTCAGCAGAGTTTTCTTGACCGCACTCGTTTCAGCCATTGTAAGCTCTCCGGGCAAAGGTGTAATAAGCAGTTGTTGACAGGTGTCTTTTACCTATTATCGCTAATCTTTTATCGTTTGTCAATAAATGTTGCAGAATATTTTTAACCTGGAGTTCGTTCCAGTTCAACGCACCCTGCCCAAATCTTTGCATCCCCGCCCGCGGCCTGTTATAGTGTTTCTCGAAAGTTTTGTCTTTTTTGCAAAGGAAAGAAAATCCTGAGAATGGTACGGAATAACTTCCATTGTTCGTAAGAAATCGTAGGGGCTTTCCCTTGTGTTCGCCCGTTAAGCTGTTGGGCTACTGTATACTTTGCGGGCGAGGCATGCCTCGCCCCTACGCGGAAAGGAACGGCTCTTCGAAGGTTATTCACGTGGACATTTCTTTTGAGAATCGCACTAGTATGAATCTCAATTGAACTCAGCAATTATCTTACTACAGCAACCTAGAGGGCCTCGACGATGAAAGAAAAAGTGGTCCTGATCGGCGCGGGCAGCGCCATGTTCACCAGCGGGCTGGTGGCGGATTTGCTGAGGGCTGAGTGGGAGGCCGAGCTGGCCCTGGTCGATATCGACCCGGAGGCACTCTCCGTGGCGGAGAAAGTGGCGCGCAAGATGGTGGCCGCCAGCGGAGCGCCGGTGACTATCTCCGCATCCGCCGAGCGCCGCGATCTCCTGCCCGGCGCCACGGCCGTGGTCTGCACCGTGGGGGTGGGGGGACGGCGGGCCTGGGAGCAGGACGTGCTGATTCCCCGTAAGTACGGGATCTTCCAGCCTGTCGGCGACACGGTGGGGCCGGGCGGGATGAGCCGCGCGCTGAGGATGATCCCGGCGATGGTGGCGATTGCCGAAGACGTGCTTGAACTGTGCCCGGACGCGCTGTTTTTCAACTACTCGAACCCGATGACCGCTACCTGCACGGCGATCCGCAGGGCCACCGGCGCCAGCGTGACCGGCCTCTGCCACGGAGTGGGCGAGGTGGCCAAGTACCTCTCGGAGCAACTGGGTGTTCAGGAGGATGAACTGGACTGGCAGGCGGTGGGCTTGAACCACCTCACCTGGTTCACCCGTGTGGCCGCCGGCGGGAAAGACATGTCGGACAGGCTGGAGCAAATCGCTCGTGAGAAGCTGGAATGCGAATGGGTGGACGGCAATCTGGCGGAGAATTTCCTCGACAACTGGCAGTGGCGCCGTCCCGATGACGAACCCGAGGAACTGAACCCGGTGAGCTGGCAGCTGCTGCTTTCTTTCGGGGCGTTCCCCGCGGCGATGGACCGTCACGTCACCGAGTTTTTCGGCCTCCAGTATCTTCGCCAAGGATCCTACCACGGCCGCACCCTGGGGGTGGACAGCTACAGTTTCGAGCGCACAATCGCCGCCGGGGACCGCGAGTACGAGATCATGCGCGAGCAGGCCGAAAGCGCGGGCGAGCTGGACGAGAGTTTCTTCCGCCACAGCAGCGGCGAGCACGAGCAGGTGATGGAGATTATCGGCAGTATCCGCGGCAACCGGGGGCGGGTCTATTCGGCAAATCTGCCCAACCGCGGCCAGGTGGAGAATCTCCCGACAGGCGCGGTGATCGAAAGCCCGGCGGTGGCCAGCGCCGAGGGACTCCGCCCGATCCGGCCCTCGCAGCTTTCTTCCGCCCAGGCGGCGGTGATCCGCAACCGGCTTGAGGCTGTCGAGATGATTGTGGAAGCTGCATTGGAGGGCAGCCGGGCAAAATTCGTGCAGGCCCTGATGCTCGACGGGGCGGTGGCGGGCGCGGGCGCTGCGGAAAAACTGGCCGATGAGCTGCTGGCCGCCCAGCCGGATTTTTTACCCTGGTACGGGGGATGAGACTGCCGGTGATTTTAGCCGGGGCAGGAAATTAAAATCATTTCTCCTCGTCTTTAACGGCTGGTGTATTTCAGATGCTTGCCACCCAGTGCAGCTTCTAGTAAACTGCGGTCAACCACAGTCATACATTCCACTTAAACGGACCCACACACTCGATGAAACCTCTCCGCGCCGCCGCTGTCCAGTTCGAGCACGCTCCAGGCGACAAGGACGCCAACCTGGATAAAATCCGCCGGTTCACCGCCAAGGCCGCAAAGCGCGGGGCCGATCTGGTGGTCTTCCCCGAATGCTGTATCACCGGCTACTATTTCCTGCGCCACCTCTCGCGCCGGGAGCTGACCGAACTGGCCGAGCCGGTCCCGGCGGGGCCATCCACGCGCGAACTGGCGCGCCTGGCCGCAAAGCACAACATGGCTGTCGGGGCGGGGCTGGTGGAACTGGCCAACGACGGCCGGCTGTACAACAGCTGGGTAATCGCCCTGCCCGATGGACAGGTCCACAGTCACCGCAAGCTGCACTGTTTCGTGAGCGAGCACATGGACAGCGGCGATGAGTTCACCGTGTTCGACACTCCCTCGGGCTGGCGGCTGGGCGTGCTGACCTGTTACGACAATAACATCGTCGAAAATGTCCGGGCCACCGCGCTGCTGGGCGCAACCGTGATCCTGGCCCCCCACCAGACCGGCGGCGTGCGCTCGCCCGATCCGCACACGATGGGCCTGATCGACCGCGCGTTATGGGACAACCGCCAGCAGAACCCGGCGGAGATCGAAGCCGAACTGCGAGGCGACAAGGGCCGGGGCTGGCTGATGAGGTGGCTGCCCTCGCGCGCTCACGACAACGGCGTGTTCTACGTGTTCGCCAACGGCGTGGGCGTGGACGACGACGAGGTCCGCACGGGCAACGCGATGATCCTCGATACCTACGGCCGCGTGCTGGCCGAGACTTGGAAAGCCGGCGACGAGATGGTGAGCGCCGAGCTGGACCCGGTGCTGCTGGAGCGCAACACCGGCAAGCGCTGGATACTCACCCGGCGGCCGGAACTCTACGGCAGCCTGGCCGAATCGACCGGCAGGGAACGCCCGACCCGAGAGGTGCGTTTCGATGGAGAAGGAGTCTGAGCAGCGAAGAGACCCGGACCGCTTTATCGCGCTGCTCCGGGAAAGACAGCACTAGTGCTGTGTCCTGCAAATAAAGTAGGAAAAAAAGCGAATTATAAATCCCCCTCGATCCCCCTTTACGAAAGGGGGAGGCCGCTTCCCCCCTTGTATAATAGAGGGTAAGTGTTAGGATAGGTTAAGAGCAACCGGGAGGCCGATAGTGACATTCGAAGACAAACCGGAACCCGGGATGGACTACCTGGCGTTTCTTGTCCTGTCCACCGCCCTGACTCTGGCTACCAGCATCTGGCATGCCGCGGACAAGGACCCGTCGGGCTGGGAATTCCACCTGGTATTCCTGTTTTCCATGGGCACGTTTCTGGTTGTCCTGATCAGGGCGTTCCATGCGGCCTATCATACGTCGTACCGGCTGGACGGAGAGGTGCTGACTTTGCGCCGGGGCGGGAGCGAGAAAAAGGTGGTCCTGGATAAAATCAAGTCGATCGATCAGGTCGGTTTCGACCTGAACACGCTGTCACTCGGGTTCGGCTCGAAAGATTTCAGCAACCGGCTGACCGACAAGGTCAAGCTGACAACCGACGACGGGAAGTTTTACATCAGCCCCACCAACCCGCAACTGTTTGTCAGCCATGTCCGCGGGATGCGCTACCACGTGCAGGAAGATAGCGCTTCCGGAATCATCGCGGATGAAACTGTGAAAGCCGGCACGGTCCCGGCGAAGAAATTGAATGACATTGTTCCTGATTGACTGCAATATCCTTTCTGTTCGGGACTGAGTCGCGGCGTATCCTCGACGACTCTCCACTCCATCACGAGGCAGCCCCCATGACCACCTTGACCCGGATATTTATCACCGCCCTTATGCTCTTCCTGCCTGTTTCATGCCGAGTAACCTCGCCCCCGGTCGAGCTGACGGTCGGCCGCAACGGCGTGGCCGAACTGGCGGTCCACTACTCCGCGCCGCTCGCTAACCCGTTCGCCGATATCGAAGCAACCGCCTCGTTCAGCCATCCGCAATCGGGCCGCAGCGCGCTGGTGGACGGGTTCTATGATGGCGACTCCACCTGGCGCTTCCGTTTCGCCCCGGATGAGGAGGGTGTCTGGACCGCCGAGCTGAGTCTGGTCCGTGACGGCAAAACAGTGGTCCACAACCGCGTGGGAATCGAGTGCGAGGGCGCGGACCAGCACCGCTCGGCCGGGTTCGTCCGTCGCAGCGAGCAGAACCCTTACCGGCTGGCGTTCGAGGACGGCACGCCGTTCTACCCGGTCGGAATCCAGCCCTGCGGCGCGGCGGGCGCGGGTCTGGATGGCCCTCTACGCGGCGAGGGCAACTGGCGCACCCTGCCGATGGACCAGTATCTGGACGAGATGCAGGGGGCGGCCAACCTGTTCCGTATCCAACTGGGGCAGGGCACGCGCAAGGGCTGCGCCCGCGAGATCATGACCGACGAGCTGGGGTTCTACCGCTACGACCTGGAGGTCTGCCGCCTGCTGGACGAGACCTACCGCCTGCTGGATGCGCGCGGGTTCGCCACGATCCTGATCGCGTTCCAGGACATGAGCCTGTGGGGACCCGACACCACCGTATTCGGACCCAGCAAGACCATGGAAGGCTGGAAAGACCGCTCGAACCGGGAGCTGATGGCGGCGATAAAACATTACCTCCGCTACATTGTTGCCCGTTACGCCGTTTATACGGATATCTGGGAGATATTCAACGAGGACGTTTACACGCCCGACGAGTGGCTGGAGGAGGTTGCCGGTTTCGTGCGTGAGCGGGACCCCTACGATCACCTGCTGACCACCAGCTACGAGCGCCCCTACGCCGAGTGGTGCGAGCTGGTTACGCCACACCTTTACGTCCGGGTCCCGGCCAACGAAACGGGCTTTATTCTGGAACGCCAGTTCGCCCGCCATAAAGGCTGGGGCAAACCAGTCCTGTATACTGAATTCGGCAACAAGGGGACGATTTCCAACCGCGACCCGGACAAGTGGCGTGTGGCTGTCTGGACCTCTTTCATGTACGAGAGCGCGGTAACGTTCTGGAGCATGGGCGGAATAGTCACCCTGCCCCACACAGACGCCGGCAACGCGAACGCGTACCTGGGCCGGGAGGCGCGGGGCTACTTCCGTAATTTCCATGCCTTCTCCAGAGACCTTCCCGCGGACATGCGCCCTGCGATGAGCGGTTACGAACAGGGCGATGGCGTGGCGCGTTACGCTCTGTCAAACGGCACGACCGGCGTACTGTACCTTCACCACTACGCGGGCTATGACACCGCCACGAGTTGCGGCATTTACTTCTGGAGCTGGCCCGGCACTTTCGAAATACGCTGGTTCGACCCCTCGGCCGGAACATGGGGCGGAACCGATACGGTCGAAAGCCGGGGCAACGCGCTGGTGTTCGGCTCACCGGAATTTAGCGAGGACCTGGCCGCGCTGATAACCAGGATCGACTGATGCTCCATATCAACAAGAGGAGTTCATCAGAAAAGCCCTGTCGAGAATCCACTCGTGGTGTGGACTGCTGCGCGCCGGTCCTGATCGTGTTCGGGTTCACTGCCGGGATGGCGCCGTACCAGATGTTCGCCTGCTGAGACTTTTAAGATACTGTGCCCGCTGACAGCATTTCGTCCACTCAAAACGGAGGTCAGGTTTGCGAAAGAATCTCTCCAAGCTGCACATTTGGCTGGGTCTGCTGTGTGCCCCGTACCTGATTATTACCGGGTTCAGCAGCCTGCATTTCAACCACCATTTCGGCTTTGTCGATACCGGCGAATACGCGGTAAGCTGGGAGCGGCAGTTCGACGCCGTGGCCGATACGACCGACGACGGCGCGCTGGCCGAGCGGGTTCGCCTGGCGCTCGATCTCGACGGCTGGATCCCGTGGTGGGAGTACGACCGCCGCGATGACAACCGGTTCCAGTTCTTAGTCAATCGACCGGGTAAGGAATACAGAGTGGCTGTCAACCCCGAGCGCACCCATGCCAGCGTGGAGGAATTACGCCAGGGGCCGCTTGTGGTGCTCAACAGCCTGCACTGGCTGGGAGCTGTTCCCGGCAAACCGTTTACGAAGTTCTGGAAATACTACATATATATCTCCGTGCTGTTCGTGCTGTATGCCGGCGGCAGCGGGATCTATTTCTGGAGCAGGCGTAAGGACGAAACACTGATCGGCTGGATAATGCTCGCCGGGGTTACCGGCGGTTCCGTGCTGCTGATGATCTTTGTCAGGATCTGGGGGTGAGACATGAAAGAAACGATAAAAAAAATCCACCTCTATTCCGGCCTGGGCCTGATGGCGTTCGTGGCGATGTATTTCATCACGGGCTTCGTGATGATCAAGCATGACTGGTTCCCGAGCAAGGACCCGGACAAGAGCACGCGCGTGGAGCAGGTGCAGATTCCCGCAGGGCTCGACCTGGACCAGGCCGGCGAGTGGATCGCCGACAAGTTCGACCTGGGCGGAAAGCCACAGCCGGTGCAGACAGTGGATGACGGCCGCGTCCGTTACCGCTTTTTCCGTCCAGGAGTTAACCTGGTGGCCCACCTGGCGGCCGATAAGGCCAGTGTCGAAATCGAACGCACGCAGTTGGATTTTAGCCGCTTGATGGTCGGCTACCATCGAATGCGCGGCTATAGCGGAAACATTGTCTGGCTGCTCTGGGGCCTGATGTACGATCTGGCGAGCCTGGGCTGCATCGTGTTCGCTCTCAGCGGGGTCTGGGTCTGGGCCACCGCCCGCGAGCGCGACAAGGTGAGCTGGGTGATGCTGGTCACCGGCGTGGGTTTCACCCTGGCGATGATCCTGTATCTGATGCTGACGAAATAAAAACAGGGCGGCCGGGATCAGATTATTGGTCCTGGCCGCCCTGACGCATTTTCAGCCGATTTTTATTCTTTCCGCGCTTGACTGTCGTCGCCGGCAGCGTCCATTTTCCGGTCATTCCGCAGGTATGCCTCGATTTTCCCGGCCAGGCCCAGCAGAGTATCTCCGGTCTTTCGCGCGAGAATTTTCAGGTCATTGTATTCGGGTTTAACTCTCAGTTCACCGGAAGGGAGACGAACTTCCTTGACAGTCACTTCTCCCCAGGGCGTCTTTATTTTCCGGCTGGATCTTTCCAGCGTGATCCGGCTGACCGTGCGATAGCGCAAACCGATTGCAGACGTATTTTCCAGAATCGTGTTAGACAGAGTGTCCACATCCTTTTCCTCGGCCAGCACGTTCAGCCAGACGGCGGGACGGTTTTTTTTCATCTGGACCGGCACCAGGAACACGTCCAGCGCTCCGGCGGCGAACAGGGTCTCCATCAGGTGTTCGTAATATTCGGGGTTCATGTCGTCGATATTGCATTCCAGCACGGCTACATCCCCGGCCTTGCCTTCCGGTTCCGTTTGCTCGCCGAGATGGAGACGCAGCAGGTTGGGGCGGTCTTTCAGCTTGCGGCTGCCCAGTCCGTAACCCACCTGGTTGAAGATCCGCGTCCCGGCCGGCTTGAAATCTTCCGGTTTGACCACGGTGGTAACGATTGCGGCCCCGGTGGGTGTGGTAAGCTCCGCCTCCACATCGGTGTGCTCCACGGGACAGCCGCTTGTGAGCCTGGCCACCGCCGGCACGGGCAGGGCCAGTCGTCCATGGGAAAACTCGACAAAACCGGTGCCGAACCTGAAAGGTCCCGCATAGCAGCGCTCGATGCCAAGGTGGACCAGTCCCGCCGCCGCGCCGACAATATCGACGATTGAATCGAGCGCACCGACTTCATGGAAATGGATTGATTCCAACTCCACCCCGTGCACCGCGGCCTCGGCCTCTCCGAGGCGCAGGAAAATCCGGCACGCGAGTTCGGTCACCTCGTCCGGCAGTGAACTTTTCTCGATCATGGCGTTGATTGCTTTCAGCCCCCGATGGTGGCGGCCTTCCTCGGCATGGACTTCCACCCTGGTGGCCATGATTCCATGCGACTGATCCCGGCCGATCTCGATCCGGACGTCTTCCAGGGAGAGAGCTGTTACGGTTTCCTGGAGTTTTTCCCCTGGGAAACCGTTATCCACCAGCGCGCCGAGAACCATATCTCCGCTCACACCCGAAAACATGTCGAAATATGCAGTCTTCATCCTTCCTGTAATCTCCTTCGGGCCGGTCAGGCCTTTACCGTAAATCAGCCAGGCAAATAATCATTCCCCGGCGCGTAGTTCTCAGAGACCGAGGAACAGGATCGCCGCGCCGCAGAGGGTAATCGCCGCGCCGGCCAGAAAATGGCTGAGACGCTCCAGCGGACCGATATTCAGGGATTTGAGACCCGCCGACAGGACTATGACCAGTACGAACATCGTCCCGATCGTAGCCAGCGCGAAAACCAGGGCTACGACCATAACCGCGGCAATATTTTTCTCGCTGGCCGGGTACATCAGCAGCGGAATCAAAGGCTCGCAGGGCCCCAGGACAAAAACGATGAACATTATCCAGACGGTTCCCTTCGAATCATTTTCCGTTCCCTCGTCAGCTTTACTTTGTCCGTCCATCTCCGCGTGTTCATGAGGATGGGCGTGAGCGACACCCGCCCGGTGCATTAAAGCATGGCTGTGTCCTGTAGGTTTGAAATACTTCCAGAGACCCCAGAGCATGTATACCAGGCCGAAACTGAACAGCAGCGTGGCCGCCAGGTCTCCGCGGATGGCCTCGAAAGCCTCCAGCCTCCCCACGACAATCCCCGCGGCCAGACCCACCAGGCCGAGAACTATCGAGCCGAGAACGTGGCCGATCCCGCAGAGCCCCGTAACCATCAGCATGCGCGTCCGGCTCCAGTTCCTGCTGCGCGCCAGGGCTACAAACGGAAGATAATGATCGGGACCCAGGACAGTATGCGTAACTCCGATAGTCAGGGCCGTTACGGAAAGAGTAAGCATGCCGCCAGTCAACATATCCTCGCGGGTTGAATTAAGCGTACCGGCAATTGAGTATTACGAAATCAACTATTGTGTTACTTCATGGACCTGCAAGTCCTTCACTGTAAAGCCTGATTCGCGCTAGCCTTTAGTTCAGGATTGACCGGAGTTGCTGATGCTTTCGATGACTTCGTTGAGGCTGCCGCTTCTGAAACCCTGAAGGTCGATCGTGACGTACTTGTAGCCGATTTCCCTGAACCTGGCGACAATGCCGGCCCGTGTTTCAGGGTTGATGATCCGGGAGAGTTGCTGCGGATCCAGTTCTATGCGCGCCAGGTCGCCGTGATGCCGCACCCGGATCGGTCCCTCCATCCCCAGCGATTTGAGAAACTGTTCGCCCTGGTCGATGCGAACGAGGGCCTCGTCGGTGATTTTCATCCCGTAGGGTATCCGGGAGCTGAGGCAGGGAAACGCCGGTTTTGACCAGGTAGGCAGACCGGCCTGTTTCGAGAGCAGGCGAATCTGCTCCTTGGTCAGTCCCGCTTCCATCATCGGCGAACGGATTCCCAGTTTCTTGGTCGCCTTCATACCGGGACGGTAGTCCTTGACATCATCGGCGTTCGACCCGTCGATTACGGCCTCGAATCCCTTATCCCGCGCCACCTTGGTCAAACAACTGTACAACTCGCTTTTGCACATGAAACAGCGGTCGGTGGGGTTATCCCGGAAACCTGGCTTCTCCAGTTCCCGGGTGTCGACGATTTCGTGGTTGGCGCCGATCAACTCCGCGTACTTGACCGCCGCGTCGATCTGGTGCTGCGGGATGGTTTTGCTTTTTCCCGTCACCGCCAGCACCTTGTCCCGGCCCAGCGCCTGCACTGCGGCGTACAGCAGGAAAGTGCTGTCCACACCGGCGCTGAAGCCGAGCAGTACCGAGCCCATTTCCCTCAGCAGCCCGTTCAGCCGTTCGAGCCCTTCGCTCGCCTTTTCAGCGTTTGCATCTGTCATATCTTTACTCCAGAATCTGCGGCTGGGTGACGCCGCCTTATTTTTGCAGTTCAGCAGTCAAACCCGCTTGTTTATCAGGGATGCCGCGTAAGCCGCCCCGAATCCATTGTCAATGTTTACCACGGTAACTCCCGCGGCGCAACTGTTGAGCATGGTCAGAAGAGCGGAAATTCCGCCGAAACTCGCTCCGTAGCCCACACTGGTAGGCACGGCGACCACCGGCTTGTCGAATATCCCTCCCACCACCGAGGCCAGGGCGCCCTCCATCCCGGCCACCACGATCAGCACCCTGGCAGCGGCGATTTCATTGCGGCGGGCCAGCAGGCGGTGCAGACCGGCCACACCGATATCATAGAATCTTCCCACCTCGCTGCCCATCACTTCAGCGCACACGGCGGCTTCCTCGGCCACGGGTATATCCGCGGTTCCGGCGCAAAGTACGGCCACTGACCCCTGCATCGGCGGCGGCGGCGCCTGGGGCATCACGACCACCCGGGCCTGTTCGTGGTAAGAGGCTTTCGGGAATTCCTCCAGCAGGGCCTGAGCGGTCCGGTCGTCACAACGGGTGACCAGCAGGTTTTGTCCCCGTGAAACGATGCTTCCGGCTATTGCTACCACCTGGTCCACGGTTTTTCCCTGGCTGAAAATCACCTCGGCGAAAGAGTTTCTCAACTCCCGGTGATGGTCTACCACCGCGAACCCCAGGTCCTCGAACGGAAGGTTCTTCAATTCCTCGATGGCCGCTTCGATCTCGACCTTTCCGTTCCTGACTCCCTGCAGCAATTCCCGTACGCGCTCCGGGTGCATCCGTCTGCCTCCCGTCGTAACACAATGAAACGCTCATGCGGCCGACCGGCTCGATACCGCCTGTCGCCGCATGGATTACCCCGGGCGCTTGCAACACGGTCTTTATTAGCCTGGATTCAATCCAGTTGACTGAACCCGCCGGCGGTGCAACTGCGCTTCGCGGGGAGTACTATATACTTCTTTCACAGCCAGTTATCAAGACATTAACGTCAAATTCCAGCGATCTTGATTCAAGATCTATCCCGAAAGCTCTTCGGGATCGGGGTTCGGCGGCAGGTTGTCGGATTGCCGGCACGCCTTGACGCACTCCCCGCACCCGATGCATTCGGTAAAATCGATCAGCATTCCGAGTGGCTCCATTGACCACCCTACTTGCTCCGGGTATTGTGAAAGAGTTCACGATTAAACCTGTTAACTAACACGACCAGTTTCGGCAGTCGTCTCAAACGTACCTGCGCTTATGCAGCTGGGTACTGGAACCGGTGTTCAATTGCGGCCTGCGCCAGAGCGCGCGACCTTGTGGATGAAGATCGGGAGAGCCGGACCATCATCCGGCGGGAACCTCCGGAAGGCCGGTATTTTGCGGTTTTCCTACCATACCGGCCGGAAAACACTTGCCCGCAGCAAGAATTTGATTATTTTATGTCATTCTTAAATGCACAACAGAAGGACGACCGCGTAAAAGATCAGTAGTGGTTTTTTAACGTAACTGTCATCCAATCAGTGCAGTAACGGTTGTTAGATAATATCTTTCAGTTCCATCTTTTATAACTTATTATCAATCTTCGAGTCGCGGGAGCCGCTGAAACGATTCCCACTTTACGCAGAATCCGTACCACGGCGAGCGAGACATTTCGGCCGTAGCCTCGTTCTTAACTGGTGAGCCTGGTTCAGCTTGCGCGGGCCAGGGCCGGTCGGCCGGGCAGGCTCACCCGCCGAGATTCATCTGCCCGTTCTCTTTGAGCACCGGGAAACCTCAGACCGGTTACAAGCGCACCCTTACATCGCCCGGAGATAATGATGAGTTCGTCCATCAACAGGACTCCGCTGATTTGCGAGCTCTCAGTCGCCGTCACGCTGACAGCAGTCACTCTCCCGGCTTCCCACGCGGATATCCAAGCCATTCCCCACGGCCCGGCTCAAGGACGGCCTGCTGCTGGTGGCGGCGATGGACATGAGCCACCGCCGGCGCAAACCACGTAACGACTGAAACCCGTGATTGGAAGATTACCCGAGATGAGACGCCACAAAACCAGACTGACGCTGCTTGCCGCGGCTTTCTGTTGGCTGGGAACCGGCAGCGCGGCCGCCCAGAGCGATGATCTCTGTTTTGAATGCCATAACGACCCGGAGATCACCGGTTCGGCCGGGGACACGATCTATCTCGACAGCGAAAGGTACACGGAGTCGGTTCATCTCGAAATGGGTCTCGAATGCGTAACCTGCCACTCCGATCTGGCCGGATTCGAGGACTGGCCCCATGCCGAGCGCCTGGAAAAAGTTGATTGCTCGATGTGCCACGACGAAGCGTTCGAAATGTGGGACGCGGGAGTGCACGGCCAGCCGGCCCGCGAAAAAGGCGATCTCGACGCCGCCAGCTGCGCCGACTGCCACGGCAAACACTACATCCTGCCCGTGGCAAACCTCAATTCGACAGTCTACCCCACCAGGCAGCCCCATACCTGCCTGAATTGCCACGGAGACCCCAAACTGGCGGGCAAACACGAGGGGATGGGCAGCAGCGAAATCGCCATCGCGTTCCTGGAAAGCGTTCACGGCCAGGCGCTGGAGAAAAGCGGCCTGGCGATCAGCGCCACCTGTTCGAGCTGCCACGGTACCCACAAGGTGCTGAAGCTGGACCAAATGCTGCCCCGGATTCCCGAAACCTGCGGCGAGTGCCACGCGCCGATCTACCGGGACTATGTCCACGGCGTGCACGGGGAAGCCTACGAAACCGGCAACCACGACGTGCCGCTGTGCACGGACTGCCACGGCGAGCACAATATCCGCAGCGCCGAGGACCCGGCCAGCACGGTCAGTCCCCGGCAGGTCGCCGCCAGCTGCGCCAGGTGCCACGAGGACATGTCGCTGTCAACCAAGTACGGCCTGCCGACCAACAGGCTGGACAGTTTCAACAACACGTACCACGGTATCGCGCTCAGCCTAGGTGACGTCCGGGTGGCCAGCTGCGCGAGCTGCCACGGCTACCACAATATCAGGCCCTCCAGCGACCCCGAAAGCATGGTCCATCCGGCCAAACTGGTCGAAACCTGCGGCACCTGCCACCCCAACGCCGGTGAAAATTTCGCCGGAGGCAAAATCCACGTCAAGGACAGTCCCGAGGACAATATCGGCGCCTGGCTGATCAAGAGGGTCTACGTGATCTTCATCGCCGGGCTTATCGGCGGCTTCGTGGCCTATATCGTTATCGACCTGATGGCCCACCGCCGCCGGCAAAAATCCAGCGGGCAGAACAGCAACGAGCCGGAGGAAAGCTGATCGATGGCTAAGCAGAGCTACCCGATGCAGAGCAGGCTTGTCGAGTACGAAGGCAGGTTGTACTACGAAAGGTTTTCAAAAGCCCAGCGGTTTCAGCATTACATGCTGATTGCCAGTTTCACGACTCTGATCCTGACCGGCGTTCCGCTGATGTTACCCGACTCCTGGGTGGTCCGCCAGATGTTCTGGTTCCAGGGCAGTTTCACCCTGCGCGGCATTCTGCACAGGACCGCGGCGGTGGCGCTGATGCTGATTTCAATCTACCACGTGTTTTACTGCCTGTTCACTCCGCGCGGAAACCGGGACCTGAGGGAAATGGTGCTCTCGCTCAAGGATATCAAGGACCTGTTCGGCATGATCAGCTACAACCTGGGCAAGATAGACAGCCATCCCCGGTTCGGACGTTTCAACTTTATCGAGAAGTTCGAGTACTACGCCGTGGCCTGGGGCAGCGCGATTATGCTGGCCACGGGCGTCGCGCTCTGGTTCCCGGTCGAGGCCACGATTCTCTTTCCCCGCTGGGTGCTGGATATCATCCGGGTGATCCACGGGTTCGAGGCGATCCTGGCGTTCCTGGCCATCATTATCTGGCACATGTACAACGTGCACCTCAATCCCGAGGTGTTCCCGATGAGCCGGATCTGGCTCAACGGCAGGATGGAACTCGACTTCCTGCGGCGGCACCACTCACTGGAGTTCGAAAGGCTGCTGGAATCGGCTCCCGCAGAGATCGGCGAGAGAATCGCCAGGCAATTGGACGAGTCCGGCGCAACTTCAACCCACTGATAATCGTTTGTCAATCATACGCTCATTCCGCAGCACCAGCGCCGCCGGCATGCGGCAGATTGTAGATTATAATAACTCTGGCTGGATAAACCGGGGAAATTGCAGATGAATTCCATTCCCAGATTGCTGGCAGTCACCGCGCTCGTGCTGCTCGCGACAACGGCGCCGGCCCAGGATGAACCCACCTGCATGCTCTGCCACGGTGAAGAGGGACTGACCACCACCAACGAACAAGGCGAGGAAGTCTCGATTCACGTGGATTACCAGGAGTTTTCCGGCTCTATCCACGGCGGGTTCGGCTGCACCGACTGCCACCTGGACCTGGCGGGCGCCGAGGAGTTGGGCGCCCACGACGTGCCGGTCGTCCCGGTGAACTGCTCGATCTGCCATTCCGATGTGGGCGAAATATACGAAACCAGCATTCACGGCCAGTTGCTGACCATGGGCGACACCGACGTCCCGGACTGCGCCTCCTGCCACGGCAAGCACGATATCCTGCCCGCCGAGGATGAGAACAGCTCGGTCAACAAGTTCAACCTGATGTACACCTGCGCCAAGTGCCACCAGAACGAAGAACTGCAGAAAAAACGCGGGTTCACCCGGCCCGACGCCCTGCCCCGGTTTTTCGAGAGCGTGCACGCCAAGGGCCTGCTGCGCGACGGCCTGATCGTGGCCCCGAGCTGTAGCGACTGCCATGGCACGCACGATATTCAGAACAGCGGCAACCCGGCCTCGCCTATCCACAGCCGGAATGTGTACAAAACCTGCGGCAAGTGCCATACGAAAGTAGAGAAAACATACTCGCAGAGCGTGCACGGCCAGCTCGTCGCCGGAGGCGACTCCCGCGGCCCGGTCTGTATCAACTGCCACGAAAGCCATCGGATTCAATCGCCGGAAACACTGGCATACAAGCAATATGCTGACGAGCGCTGCGGCAACTGCCACGAGGAACAGCGCAAGTACTACGAGGAAACTTTCCATGGCAAGGCGATGGTCCTGGGCGCCACCAACGTGGCCGCCTGCTACGACTGCCACGGCTACCACGCTATCGTGCGCAGCGAGGACCCCGCCTCGCCGATCCACCCGGAGAACCGGGTCGAAACCTGTTCCAGATGCCATGAGGACGCCAACGAGGGATTCGCCGGCTATATCACCCATGCCAGCCACATGGACAGGGAAAACTACCCGCAGTTGTTCTACACCTTCTGGTTCATGACAATCCTGCTGGTGAGCGTGTTCCTGCTCTTCGGCCTGCACACCCTGCTCTGGATCGCCCGTTCGGTGGCGCTCTACCTGCGCGACAGCAAGTCGTTCCGCCAGGCCAAGGTCAATGTGCTCAAGGACGAGCTGATCTACACCCGGTTCACTCCGATCCAGCGGTTGCTGCACGTGCTGCTGATTATCAGTTTTCTCACCCTGGCCGTAACTGGCCTGCCGCTGAAATTCTACTACGCGAACTGGTCTGACGCGCTGATGAGAATCCTGGGCGGCGTGGAAATAGCCAACTACCTGCACCGTACCGCCGCCGTGATTCTGGTCGGCGTGTTCGTGGTCCACATGGTCAACCTGATCCGCAAGTTCGTCCCTAAGCTGAGAACGATCAAGGACCCGGAATCCGGCAGGTTCACGTTCAAGGCCCTGCTCGATTATATGTTCCGCCCCGACTCCCTGATCCCGAACTGGCACGACGTGCAGGATTTCTGGAACCATCAGCTGTGGTTCTTCGGCCGCGGCGAGAAACCGCGTTTCGAGCGCTGGACATACTGGGAAAAGTTCGACTACTTCGCCGTCTTCTGGGGTGTGCTGATTATCGGCGGCTCGGGCCTGGTCATGTGGTTCCCGACCTTTTTTACCACGTTCATGCCCGGCTGGATAATCAACGTAGCGCTGATTATCCACAGTGACGAGGCGCTGCTGGCCGCCGGGTTTATCTTCACCTTCCATTTCTTCAACGTCCATTTCCGGATCGAGAAGTTTCCGATGGATACCGTGGTGTTCAGCGGCAAACTCAGCCGCGCCGAACTGATGGAGGAACGCGGAGAGTGGTACGATCGCCTGCTCAACAGCGGCCAGTTGGAGCAGCTGCGCAGCGGCGATGAGTGGGACAGCTGGCGGCCGATCGCCAAGACGTTCGGGTTCCTGGCTTTCGGCACCGGTATCCTGCTGGCGCTGGGAATTTTCGGCGCGATGCTTATCCGGCTGATTATCAATTGATGGCTGTCCGGTAAGTTATGGCCGGTGTTTCGACTTTCTCCCCGGTAGTCCGGATCTGAAAACGGCCGGAGGTTCTCAATAATCTCATTTCAGGTATAGCGTGTCCAGATGAGCCCCAAACTGAAGAAACGGCTTACTTTCGCGGGTATCGCATTCGTCGGGATGATCTTATTCATCCTGGCTTCCATGCAATGGACCTCCCGCTCCGAGTTCTGCAACAGCTGTCACTACATGGAACCGTTTTACCAGGCATGGCAGCACAGCTCGCACTCTGATGTCGCCTGTATCATCTGCCACTACGAACCCGGGATCATGTCCACCTTCCGCGGCAAGATCAAGGGCCTGGAACAGTTGTTCATGTACGCCACCCAGAGTTACCTGCGCAGCAAGCCGTGGGCGGAGATTCCCGATGCCAGCTGCCTGCGCTCCGGCTGCCACGAAAAGCGCCTGCTCCTGGGCGAGGTGGAATTCAAGGAAGGGATCTTGTTCGATCACAGGCCGCACCTCTTAGAACTCAGGCGCGGCAAGAAGCTGCGCTGCACCAGCTGCCACAGCCAGATTGTCCAGGGCGAGCATATGACTGTCACGGCCAGCACCTGTTTCCTCTGCCATTTCAAGGGACTCGGAGCCGAGGCCTCGCCGAGCTGCACCCAGTGCCACGATGCGCCGGTGGCCACCCCGGAACAACAGGTGAGCTACGACCACACGATGATTATCGACCGTGATATCGACTGCCGGAAATGCCACGGAGAGATGGTGGTCGGTGACGGGGCGGTGCCGACGGACAACTGCGAGGACTGCCATTTCGAGCAGGCCATGCTGGACCAGTACGGCGACACTGAAAAAATCCATGTTATCCATATCACCGAACACAAGCTCGAATGCCAGCGCTGCCATCTGGCAATCCAGCACAAGAGCGTCTCGCGAAGCGCGGAGGTCAAACCGGCCTGCCAGAGCTGCCACCCCGATTTCCACGAGACCCAGGCAATGCTGTTCCGCGGCCAGGGGGGCCGTCACGTGGCCGACCATCCCAGCCCGATGTACACCGGCGGACTCAACTGCCAGGGCTGCCACATCTTCCATCAGACCACCGAGGAGTTCGCTCCCGGCGGCGAGACTGTCATGGCCAGCGACGAGTCGTGCGAGTACTGCCACGGTCCCGGCTACAGCGAACTTGTCGAGGCTTGGAACGATTCGACCGAGAAACGGTTGAAGATTATCGAAACCTCTATCGAACGGGTGGAACACGAGCTCACCCTCATCGACACCACCGGCGGAATCGGCAGGCAGGCCGCCGGGAACCTACGCGACGCCAAATTCAATTACCAGCTGGTCGAATACGGCAAGAGCGTGCACAATATCACCTATGCCGACGTCCTGCTGCAGGAATCCCGCAGCCTGCTGATTACCGCGCTCGACCAGATCGGCTCCGGCTATCGCCTGCCGCCATACCCCTGGACCGACCAGATTATCCCGGGCGAGTGCGCCAGTTGCCACGAGGGTGTCGAGGACGAAGTGATCGAAACCGCCGACGGGCTGCGCTTCGACCACGGCGTGCATCTCAACGCCGACAGCCTCTCGTGCCGCAACTGCCATTCCAACATGCGCCGCCACGGCGAAATGGTAATGAGCCGGGACAACTGCCTGAGCTGCCATCACGAGAAAATGGCTATCGAACAGGGAGCCGAATGCGCAAACTGCCATGCCACCCAGCTGGAGGTTTACAGCGGGCGGGCGCTGGGAGCCGGGATGCCGGATATCATGTACGAGGCCGAACTTGAATGCAGCCAGTGCCACACGGGGGATGAAAGCGAAGTTGTTCGTTCCGACGCCGACATATGCATTGCCTGCCACGGCGAGGGCTACGATGAAATCCTGACAACCTGGCAGGAAACGACAGCCGGACTGCTGCTGCAACTGGACGCGCTGCTTGGCAGGGCCGATGGCATGCAGCTCAGCGCCCAGCAGCACCGGCTCCTGAGCAGGGCCAGGGATATCAGGAATCTTTTTACGGTCGACGGCAGCAGGGGCGTGCATAACAGCATGTTGGCCGAGGAGTATCTTTCGGAGGCGGTGGGCAGCCTGGAAGAGTTCCTACCAAAAAGTTAGCCGTTTTGCAGCGTTGAGAATATATTCAGGGGGCTTCGAATTTTTTTCTTGACATGTCCGGGTAAATATAATAATTCAAGGGAGTTTCGTCTCAGCTTCCCGCGAGTTGCATTCCCTCATACCGCTTCATTTCGCCCGAAAGGAGCCTGAAACCATGACCAAAGCGGACATCGTCGAACTTATCGCCGAGAAAACCGGTTTCACAATCAAGGACATCAAGGTCGTGGTGGAAGGTTTTATCGACGAAGTAAAGGAAACCCTCGTCGAGGGTAAGCATATCGAGATTCGCGGATTCGGCACGTTCAAGGTCAAGAAACACAAGGCGCGCAAGGCGCGCAACCCCAGGACCAACAAGGAAGTGATGGTCCCGTCGCGCAAGAAAGCCTTCTTCAAGGTATCAAAGGAATTGAACAAGATCCTGAATTGACGGCGGTAAAACTTCCGCAAGCCAGTTTGCCCCGCAAGCCGACAACCTCGATTACGCTGAGACGAATGAAGCCGGAAAACGAAAGGGCGGATCCGATCAAGGATCCACCCTTGTATTTTCTGCATAACTTATTCCGCCGCCTTAACTCGCCAGCCCGGCCACTCCGCCCAGCACGGCCGCCAGCAGGAAAAGTCCACCGACAAACACCAGCCAGCCCAAAACGCAGACCACCACCGCCCGTACGGTGCTGTCGTAGTCCAGCGCCTGACGAACCGCGATCACCCAGGCCGCCAATACCCAGATTCCCACCACGGTCTGTATAATACTTGTAAATCCGGGGATGACCCCGAATACGAAAAGCAATCCCGGTGCGTTGGCGAACCCCAACGTGCGCAGCAACTCGCCGGGATTGGATTTTGTCTGCGGCTCGGGCAGCAGCTTGGTGCCGACCACGAAAATGATCAGCGCGGCGATCACCCATCCCCCCAGCGCGCCCAGCACTCCGGCCACCATTCCGGGGCTGCCCTGGCCGCTCATCCCGATTCCGCTGGCCAGCGCCGAGAGCACCACCACGCCCATCGCCTGGCCGGTGGCGCGCTCGTCGGCCTCCACCTCCTCGTAGGTATTCTTATCCAGCTTGATCGCGCCGATTATCCGTCCCCCGAATGCGGCCATCCGAACCTCCCTTGAAATTACCCGTTAACGGTTTCAGCCCAGCAGTCCTTTCAGCGAGTCCACCAGGCCCAGCACTCCGCTATAAGTCGTCACCAGGCCGAATATCAGCGTGGCCAGCAGGCCGGCGTTGAGCCAGAAGCCCGCCTTGTACTCGCCCATCACCGCCCTGTTGTTGATCAGAATCAGGATCGGCACGGTGATTACCGGCAGCAGGATCGCCTGGAACGCCTGGCTGGCCACCATGATCCACACCGACCGTCCGCCGAAGACCGGCACGGTCAGGCAGATCAGCAGAGCCAGGCCGCCCAGAACGCGGTACATCGGGCTGCGGATGTTGCGCGGAGTGCCGCGGTAGTCGCTGATCAGCCACGGGGCCACCAGCACGATCGGGAACAGGGTGCTGATTCCCGCGCCCACTATACCCAGCACGAAAATCGAAATCGCGAACCGCCCGGCCAGGGGCTCCAGGGTTTGGACCATGTCCACCGTCGCTTCCACCGGCTTGCCCATCTTGTACAGCGTACCCGCCGCGCAGGCCATCACGGCCGCCGAGAGCAGCAGCATCATCCCGCTGCTGACCGCTGCGTCGATATTGCCCTGCTTCAGATCGTTCCTGCCCCAGCCTTTCTCGGCCACCACTACGCTGCGCATGATAAACACCATCGCGCTGCAGGTGGTCCCGGCGATTCCGGCCACGATCAGGAACGCTTTCGGGTCGTCGGGGATACCCGGCACCAGCCCGGCCAGCAGGTCCGCCGGCTGGGGCACCACCAGGAACATGGTCAGCAGGAAACTGGCGCCCATCACCAGCACCAGCACGGTCAGGAATTTCTCGAACACCTGGTAGCTGCCGCTCCAGAGCAGCGCGAAACAGCCGATTATGATGATTACCGCGCTGGCCACCGGGCTCAGGCCCTCGCCGCCGAACGCGTAGCTGGTCCACTCGCGGATCAGGTCGGTGACAATCCCCGTGATCCCGGCCAGGGCGGTCAGCTCGCCGATACACAGCGCCACGATACAGTAGAGCGCCAGCGGCTTGCCGAACACGATCTTCTCGCGGAACGCCCTCATCGCGGTCTGGCCGGTAACCGTCGTGTACCTGCCGTAGGCCACCAGCATCACGTAGGTGAACAGGCAGCTCAGCACCAGCGCCCAGAACAGGGTCATCCCGTAACGGCTGCCGGCCATGGCCATGGTGGTGATACTGCCGGTGCCGATATTGTAACCGATCAGGAACAGACCCGGACCTACCGCGGCCAGCCCGATGCCGATTTTTTTCCACAAACCTTTGCGCTCGGTATTCACTGTGCTCAGATCCTCCTGTTAGCGCGGGATGTTTGCAAACAAGAACTCACCGGGCAAAGTTAGGACCCGGCAAGCGATGTTGTCAATTAATTCAGACCGCGCGGCGGTGATTTATCCATTTGACAGTGCGGCGCTCCGGGTTATTTTTGATCAGGATCACCGATGACGGATTTTTCACGGATTAGAACTTGGTTCATAACTTCAATTCGGGTTGAAGTAGTGTGTTTAAGGGGCTGAGAGGCGGGGGCTAATAACCGGGCCGCATGTCTGAGCCAAGGTAGTTTATCGCGGATTTTTTGCCGCGGATCCCACGTCATATCATATGACCCGCATAAGTGGGGCGCGCCTTCTATTGTCCCGACGCACTCCGTCGGGACAATTCAGGCCTTGGGCGACAGCAGCGGTTTCAGAAACTCCTGAACAATCAGGCTGGTTTTCTTTATGCGTGGATGCGAGTTCGGCCCGGTGAAACCTTTTTGGTTCTTTTTGGTTTCAAAAAGAACAGATAACTCTTATTCCATTGTTCCACCGGATCCATGCTCCAGAGGAAACCACTAGCTGCTCCTCTGGGCTTATGAAACAGATTCCAGTGTGGTGTCCCGGAAGTATATGTAATAATTCGACGGGCTGGTAATGGTTCGATCAGCTCAAGCTGAAATCCCCCCTGGCCCCCTTTGGCAAAGGGGGTGGCCCCGACAAATCGGGGACGGGGGTTGTCTTGCAACAGAAATAAACTACACAAATCTGACTTATCTCTGCTGATTTTTCTCTAAGTTTCTCAAAACGGATTACACCCAATTGCAATATGTCGCCGACCTCCATATCCATTCGCACTACTCGATAGCCACCAGCAAGCACGCCGACCCGGAGCACCTGTTCGCCGCCGCCGCGGCCAAGGGAATCACCCTGGTCGGCACCGGCGACCTGACCCACCCCGGCTGGCGCGCCGAACTGGCTGAGAAGCTCGTCCCCGACGGCGAAACCGGCCTGTTCCGTCTCCGGCCGGACCTGGAAGAGCATTTCCGCAGGACCCTGCCCGGCGAGACCGGCGGCGCTGTCGTCCGGTTCGTGCTCAGCGGCGAGATCAGCTCGATCTACAAGAAAGACGGCCGGACGCGCAAGGTGCACAACGTGGTGCTGATGCCCTCGCTGGAGGCCGCCGAACGCCTGAGCGGCAAGCTCGAAGAGGTGGGCAATATCCGCTCCGACGGCCGTCCGATCCTGGGTCTGGACTGCCGCGAACTGCTGGCGATGACCCTCGACTCCGACCCCGAAGCCTGCTTTATCCCGGCCCATATCTGGACGCCACATTTCAGCGTGTTCGGCTCGCGCAGCGGGTTCGACACCCTGGAGCACTGCTACGGCGACCTGAGCGCTGAAATCTACGCTGTCGAAACCGGACTCAGTTCCGATCCGCCGATGAACTGGCGGGTCAGCGCCCTCGACCGGTTCACCCTGGTGTCCAACTCAGACGCCCACAGTCCGGAAAAACTGGCCCGCGAGGCCAACCTGATCGACGGGGAGCTGACCTATCGCGGCCTGATCGGCGCTCTCAAAGGCAGCCGCGAGCATAAATTCCTGGGCACTGTCGAGTTTTACCCCGAGGAGGGCAAGTACCATTTCGACGGGCACCGTAACTGCAAGGTCCGGCTCACTCCCGAGCAGGCCGGTGAACTCGACGGCCGCTGTCCGGTCTGCGCTGGAAAACTCACCGGCGGCGTGCTGGGCCGGGTCCACGAGCTGGCCGACCGGCCCGACGGCGCCCGGCCGGAAAACGCCCGGCCCTTCCAGCGCCTGGTCCCGCTGAGCGAGGTGCTGGCCGAATGCCTGGATGTGGGCCCCGCGACAAAAAAAGTCAGGGCCCAGCTGGACTGCCTGCTGCGGAGAGTGGGCAGCGAACTGCACGTGCTGCGCTCCGCCCCGCTCGACCAGATCGCGCGGGTGGGCGGACAGCTAGTGGCCGAGGCCGTGCGCCGCAACCGCGACGGCGAGGTGAAAATTGAGCCCGGTTATGATGGAGAGTACGGCACGGTAAGGATTTTCGGGCCGGGAGAGCGGCAGGTATCGAGCGGGCAGATGTTCTTTTTCGACGTTGCGCCGGATCCACCGGCACAGGCTGAAATAACCTCGCCCGCTGAGCGTAATATCGATATCAAGGTCGGCGCCGCCGCCCGCTTTCGCGACGAGGACCACATTCGGCCCGGCCCCGATATCGAGACCGTCGAAGTGGCGGGGATCGCGCTCAACACCCATCAGGCCGCTGCGGTCACCGGCGAACGCACTCCGCTGGCGGTGGTGGCCGGACCCGGCACGGGCAAGACACGCTCTCTGGCGGCCCGGGCAGCCTGGCTGGTGAGCGAAAAAGGGATCGACCCCTCGCGGATCATGGCTGTTACGTTCACCAACCGCGCCGCCGCCGAAATGCGTCAGCGGATCGCGCAGCTGCTGGGCGGCAATCCGCCGCCTGAGCAGACGGTCCGGGCGATGACTCTCCATCGCTTCTGCCTCGATTTCCTCTCCCGCGCCACCGGCCGGGCGGTCAGCGTGGCCGATGAAGCCGACCGGGCTGTCCTGCTGGCCCGCGCCACCGATGGTATCGAGACGCGCGGCAGGCTGAGGGAAATCAGCGAGGAAATCAGCCGCGCCAAGTCCCGCGGCGAGCGCCCGGAGGATTTTTCCGGCGACGAGGATCTCCGCCGGGTGTGGACCGCTTACCGCAACCTCTGCCGCCGGCTGGGCGTGCTGGACTACGACGACCTGATCGGCGAGGCGGCGGCGCTGCTGACTACTGACAGCAGCTTGAGAGCAGAAACGGTAAAAAACCTGGACCATCTGCTGGTCGACGAGTTCCAGGACCTCAACCCGGCCCAGTACGCCCTGATCCGTCTGCTGGTTGACAGCAGCGGCGCGGGGCTGTTCGCGATCGGCGATCCCAACCAGTCGATCTATGCTTTCCGGGGCGCGGACAGCCGCATTTTCGACCGCCTGCGCAGCGATTACGCCGGGTTGGAAGTCCGGCGGCTGGAAGCGGGCTACCGCTGTCCGCCGGGAATAGCAGACGCGGCCGCGGCGGTGGTGACCCCGGTCTGTTCCGCCGAAAGCGCTCCGCCGACGCCCGTGGGCGGTCGCTGGTCGCCGGTCAGGATGGTGCGCGCGGTGAGCGAAATGGCCGAGGCGCTGGCGATTGTGCGTGAAATCGGAGCACTGGTGGGCGGCACCGGAATGCTCGAGGCCCACGGCCAGGGACGGACCGGCGACGCATCCGGCGGGGACGAACTCTTCAGTTTCGCCGATATCGCGGTAATCGCCCGTACCTCGGGGCTGCTCGGCACGCTCGAAAAGGCACTGGTCACCGAGGGGATCCCCTGCCGGCTCCGGGGCGGGCGCAGCTTCCTGGAGCACGAACTCGTGCGCGGCTGTTCCAGCTGGTTGAGGCTGCTGGTCAACCCCGGCGACACCCTGCGCACCCTGGAGTCGATGCAACTGGCCGGGCTGGACGTGGAGAGCGGTGATCTGTTGGAGCTGAGACAGCAGGCGGCGGAATCGGGACGGGGGCTGCTGGAACTGCTCAAGCACAGGATCAGCCGCGAGGTGCCGCTGCGTGATGAGACCCGTCCGCTGGCCGAGTTCCTGGCCGTATTCGACAGCTTCCGCCGTCGCAGCGGCAGCCCGCCCGCGGAGCTGCTTGAGGAGATAATAACCAGCTTCGTGCCGGAGGAAAAACGCGGGACAGCCGAACTTTCCCACCTGCGCTCGGCCGCCGCCGCACAGCCCACCGTGACCGCGTTCGCCGGCCGGATCGCCCTGGCCCGTCAGGCCGACCTCGAACGCACCTCCGGGCCCGGCGGCGCAGAGGCGGTAACGCTGATGACCATGCACGCGGCCAAGGGTCTCGAATTCCCGGTCGTGTTCGTGATGGCCGTCGAGCGGGACATAATCCCGTTCACCCTCCTCCGCAGCGATCCCGACGAGGAGCGGCGGCTGCTCTACGTAGCCATGACCAGGGCGGGAAGCCGGCTGTATCTCACAAGTTCCGCCAGGCGGACGGTCTGGGGCAGCAGGCTTACGGGGCAATGGTCGCCCCTGCTCGACTCTCTGCCCAAAGAGAGCAGGCTCGAAATCGCGGCGCAACGGCCGGGCCCGAACCGTGAAAAGCAGCTCGATCTGCTCTGAATGCTCCTCGCGGCAGTCTTGACTCGGCTTGAGGAATTCAGCTAATTTTGGCTTGTTTTTAATATTGGTGTATACTATACTTGGCTTTTCAGAGCCTGTTTTTTCGGGGGCTGTCCGCCTGAAATCGCTTATATCGCCAGGCAGCCGAATCTCGTACCCGCAGCAATAAGGAGGCATGGATGCTGATCCTGACCAGAAAGCAAGGCGAGTCGGTGGCTATCGGCGATGACATTCAGATCACGGTTGTCGAAATCCAGGGCAAGCAGGTCAAACTGGGAGTCAAGGCGCCGCGCGAGGTGGCGGTCCATCGCCAGGAAATATACGAAAAGATTCAGCAGGAAAATATCCGCGCTTCCCAGGTCGATGCTTTCGACCTCTCCGAACTCAAAGATGCAGCCGGAGGGAGCGAAGAAGAAGACGGAAAAGAGGGGGCCTAGCCCGGGTCTCTCCGCCAGCCCTGTTGTTTATCAATGTAACCATCGGCCTCTACCGGCCGTTACCCAGCAACAGATTGTCCCGCCTGGCCGGGTAGCCGGCCGGGAATTAATTCAGTCAAGGGATATTGTCTCACCGGAGGGAGCAACTGTGGACGACTCCCTGGAGAGAGATCAGCTTAACCTGTGGGAAAAGCTCAACCACCTCTATGGTGACGAACCGCAAGAGGGTTCGTCCGACGCGGACAGCCAGGCGGGTGAGCCCGGGGCCGATACCGGGGAACCGGTTCAGCCCGGAAACCAGCAGGCCGAAGCTGTGGAGGAAAACCGGACCGGCGATACCGGCCGCCGCGGAGAGTTGGGTTCGGCGGCGCTCGACGAGGTCGACATGACCCCGGTCGCCGGCGCCGTGGACGGGCCCGGAGCTGTCAATACGATCTGCGTGGACTGCCGTTACGACTGCAAGCAGCCGGCCGCTGGTTTCGTGATTTCACGCTGCCGGCTGGCAGTGAGCAGCCAGCAGGAAAGCCGGGCTGTGACTCCCAATCAGCTTGCGGCCAGCCAGGGTTCGATGGGGATCGAGAAGATCAACGAAACCTGCCGCCGCTGCCGTCGCAGCTGCAAGCAGCGGACAGTGAAACTTAACAAAATGCTCTGCCTGGAATTCCTTCCGATCGAGAACGGACCGGCCGATGGCTGAAACCGTCGAAGCGGAGGAAGTTAACTCGCAATACCCCGGAGGCAGGCGGTGATAATCAAGTGCACCAACTGCGGATCGCGCTACCGGGTCAGCGATGACCTGGTGGCCGCGGGACCCAAACGGTTCAAATGCAAGAAATGCGGCACGGTTCTGTTGATCCAGCCGCCATCGAAAAAAAGCGCGCCCGCCCCCGCCGAGCAACCGGAACCCAGCGGGCCGCAGGCGCCCGAACAGGCCGCGGCGGCAGTCGAAGAGCCACCGGCCCCGCCGGAGGCGGCTGATTCCGAACCGCCGCCGGAGCCGCCGGCAGAAACCGCGGCTGAGCCACCGGTGGAGCAGCCCCCCGCGGAGAAACAGGATGAGGAGGCCGCTGAGACCACTGAGGAGGAGGCCGCTGAGACCACTGAAGAGGAGGCCGCTGAGACCGCTGAGGAGGAGGCCGCTTCCGAAGCGGCGGACGATACTGCTGATAAGAGTGAAGAAACCGGGGAGAGCGACGAAGCTGGCGGCGGGAAAAAAACGGAGCTCGATCCGAACCTGACCCCGGAGGAAATCGCCGCCCGGCAGCAGGCGGAAATCCATGAGAAGCTGGAGAAACGCCGTCAGCAGATGGAGGACGAAATCAGCGGCCGGTTGAACAAGGCCGCTCTGGAGACGCTGGATTTCGAGATTCTCAGCAAGCTGGCCAAGCAGATCCAGCAGATCCAGGAAAATACGGATTACATCCCCGCGCCTGACACGAAGTTTTTCAGTTGCATCAAGTGCGAGGCCATTTTCTGCCTCTACCCTGACGACTCCAGGTTCTGCGCCAACTGCATCGGCGAGATCAGCCTGGTCAGGGCGGACGACATTCTCAAACAGTACGGCATGTTCGGCTGAGACGGTGCACAAGGGAACCAACCGGCACCGTCCGGTTTATATATTTTCCCCGGAGGCCGATAATCACACCGGCCCCGTTCCAGTGAGGAATGCCCTTTGAGCGGCAAGCAGAAAAAATCCAGTTCAGCCGATGCAGGGAAACAGACGGCCAAAGCCCCCCGCAAGGGAGGTAAACTCGGCAGGATGGCGCTCAAGGGCGCGCGGTTCGACGAGGACTCGATTTCCCTTTACCTCAAGGAAATCAGCAATTACCCGCTGCTGACCCCCGAGGAAGAGGTGTCCCTGGCCCTGGCTTACAAAGCCGGCGAGCAGGGCGCTATCGAACGGATAGTGCTCTGCAACCTGCGGTTCGTGGTCAGTATCGCCAAAAAGTATCAGAACCTCGGCATCTCGCTCTCCGATCTGATCAACGAGGGTAATATCGGTCTGATCCGCGCCGCCCACAAGTTCGACGAGACCAAGGGTGTCCGCTTTATCACCTACGCGGTCTGGTGGATCAGGCAGGCGATCATCCAGTACCTCAGCGAACAGAGCCGGATAGTGCGTATCCCGCTGAACAAGGCCAGCGCCATGTTCAAGATGGAGAAGATGCTCAACAACCTGGCCCAGGAACTGGGGCGCGCTCCGACGACCCAGGAAATCATGCAGGGAATCGACATGACCGCCGCCGATATCAACGAGATGCTGCCACTCTACCAGCCCCAGTACTCGCTTGATTCCAGTTCCAACCCCCAGGACGACATTATCCTGCTCAACTCGATCCCCGACGAAAAAACTCCGGGGCCGATGGACGGGGTGTTCAAGAACGACCTCAACGAGGCGATCGAGGGCATGCTGAGCACGATCAAGGAACGCGAAGCCAGGATCCTGCGCTTCTATTTCGGGCTGGACAACACCGAGCCGATGACGCTCGAGGAGATCGGCGAGGTTTTCGGCGTGACCCGCGAACGGGTGCGCCAGATCAAGGAAAAGGTGATCAAGCAGCTTAAACAGGCCAACCGCGACAAGCTGCTGGAGACTTACTTTTCTTAAAGCCCAACTGCCAGCCGCCGTTATTTCTTGCTTGACAATCAGCGGAATTCCGTGCTATAATCTCTTAAGCAAGCTTCGGAAAGCAGCGATTAAAGTCATCTCGCAGCAGTCTTCCCCGGTTCCCCGCCGCAATAAGCCACGGAAGCCAAAAAAAGCTCTAAAACACTTTAGGTCACAGCCTCTTTCTTAAAAAACCGCAAAGCATTATGCAATTTCAGAGAATGAGGTGCAATTTTCAGATCGACTTGTGCTTGTGTGCTTGACAAACTTCCGCGGCCTATGGTACAATTGCCTCGCAATGAAGTCTAAGCCTTTATCTGCAAGGGATTAGCGATGATTTTCAATTTGCGCAGACGCAGTGTTTCCTCGGTTGTCGGACTCGACCTGGGCAGCCACTCGATCAAGGTGGTCGAAATCGACCACTCCGGCAAGGCTCCCTTGCTGGTCAACTACGGGATTACCGAGCTGTTGCCCGGCGCGGTTGTCAACGGCCAGATCAAGGAACGCGACGCCGTGCTCGAGGCGATCAACGTCCTGTTCGATTCCTGCCAGATCACCGGCCGTCAGGTCAATATCGCGCTCAACGGCGCGGACGTGATTATCAAGACGATCAAGACCGACCGGATGAACGACGAGGAACTGGCCAAAGCGATCACCTGGGAGGCCGAGCAGCAGGTCCCCTTCCCCCTGAGCGAGATCAGCATGGACTACCAGGTGCTCGACCCGGACACCGAAGGCGAGCAGATGAATGTCTTGCTGGTGGCCGCCAAGCGCGACCTGATCAACGAGAAGCTGTCGCTGCTGGAGGAAGCCGGGTTCGACGTCCTGCTGCTCGATGTCGACACGTTCTGCCTGCTCAACGCCCTGGAATCCAGTTTCGCCGCCCAGCCCGACAGTTGCCATTGCATTGTCCATTTCGGCAACGAGAGCACTCATCTGGGGCTGGTCCGCGGCGGCCTGCCGATCCTGACCCGCAACCTGCCGGTGGGCGGCCGTAAGCTGGTGGACATTATCCAGGACCAGATGGGTATTGATGAAGACCAGGCTTACATGGCCCTCTACGGCTCCGCCGGTGATGAAGAGCTCTTGGAGGGGGCCGCCGTGCAGGAAGAACCGGCCGAAAGCCCGCTGGAACCGTCAACCGAAACCTCCGAGCCGACGCCCGGCGAACCCCCGGCGCAGTCAGGGGACATCTCGCCCTATATCGACTCGTTTCTCGACGACGTGTCGATCGGAGTCAACCGGGCCGCCGCGTTCCTGGAAAGCACCGAGGAAAGCGGCTCGATCACGACTATCTATCTCAGCGGAGGTTGCGCCAATATCTCCGATATCGATCGCAAGTTCGAGGAGAAGGTCGGTATTCCGACCATTATCGCCAATCCGCTGAGCGAATTATCCTATAAAGCAGAACTGTTCCAGGCCGAACCAGCCGAAAAAGTAGCCGCCACGCTGATGCTGGCCATCGGGCTCGGACTCAGGGTACCCGACTGATCATGACGTTGGGCGGGGACCGGCCTTGCCGGTCTCCCGGGAGTGCTGTAAACGATGATTAAAATCAACCTGTTGCCGCCCGAAAAGCGTAAGAAAACCAAGCGGGCAGCACCTGTAGCCCAGCCGGACGGAGCCGCCAAGGCCGGACGCGGCCTGTCGCTGCCGGGGTTGAAGCTCAGTCCGGTGATGGCCCTTCCCGTGGGGATGGCCGCGCTGGTGATCATCTTTATCGCCGGCTCGTTCCTCTGGCTCGGCTTCCGCGAGAATAATCTCAAGGAGAGACGCGACGAGCTTCGGGTGGAGTTGAACAAGCTCAACCGCGTGATCCTGCGCATAGACGAACTCAAGGAGAACACGCGCGATGTTGTCAGCCGGATGGAAGTGATCGTCAAGGTGGACCAGAACCGGTTTGTCTGGCCGCGCACGCTGGATGAAATCAGTTCCGCTCTGCCACGCTACACCTGGCTACAGACAATCAGCGAGATTTCGCCCTTTCCACAGTTGACCATGAGGATCGAGGGCAACACGATGAGCAATATCCTGCTCAGCGAACTGCTGGCCAACCTGGAAATGAGTACCGTCCTGACCGGCGTGCGGCTGATCAGTTCCGTCGAACGGTCGCTGGGCGGCTATGACACCAAGTTTTTCGTGATCGAGTGCGAGTCGAATTTCAACCAGCGGCCGGAGACGACCGCCCAGGTGGCCCAGGCCAAGTGAGCCGGGCGGGGCGCGGCGCTGGTTTTCAACCAAACACGGATGAGGTCAAGATGACAGGCACAATCGGCAGGACGGCTCTGGTGCTGGTGGCCTTGCTGCTCCCCCTGCTGGCCGGTTCATGCGACAACGAACAGGGCGTGCACGCCGGCAATCTGGTCACGGTGGCCGGCTACGTGTTCCAGTCTCCCGAATTGCGGGTGGGCGTGGCCGACGTGACCGTGGT